>NZ_BAABFL010000461.1:0-42039 GCF_039540975.1 Kistimonas scapharcae | reverse complement strand
GTTTTGTGCAAAAACTGTACTCTGTTGCCAAAAGTACGGCCAGCTTGCTCACATTCCCAAGGTTAAGCGGGATTTAAGGTCACGAATAACGAGTGTAAATCGGTTGTGCTTTATAGGTAATGAATAGAGTGTCTCGGGTTTTATATGCAGAATTTCCTGGCCGTAGTAAGTACAGGTTTTGAGTGACTTGTAACTGGCATATCGCTCCAGGTACTGGAGCACTGCCTGATGACTCGGAAATTGTGTACAGAGTTTGATCTGTAAAGAAATCAGGCAGATTAGGCAGTGTCATTAATTCGATGGGAAGGTTCGTCCGCAGGCCTGGATAAATCGCACTGCTTAATGGATCAGTATTGTGTCGGATATCGGGTGGCTTTCGATGTCGCTCTGCATAACGCCATAAACCACCCGGGCCCGATTGTTTTTCAAAAACGGATACCTGAATGCCTTTTTCTTTCAGCGCATGTGCCGTGATCAGTCCGGCATACCCTGCACCGATAATGGCAACATGTCGTTTTTCTGTATAGCGTGGCTTCATCAGTCGCTAACCGGAACACTTATGAGGATGGCCATTTAGAGCAATGAGCGAGACTAGTGAATATTAAAGTTATTCTGTGAAAACAGTCGTGCACTGAGCTTCAGGTCATTACCGAGAAGGATAAACTTTGGCAATTTGACGATTTCCTTGAAGAAACGGGATATGCCCGTTCGTGTATGAACACCCTTGGTATAATTATTCACAATCGTGACACCATTACCGCCATATTCGTCAAAATCATCCAGCATGATGCGATTGATGGGTTTGAATACTTTTCGCAATTTCAATAATTCGCATTCTCTGCGGCCAATGATGGTATTTCTATTTGGCATTAAAGGGGTATAAACCCAGTTAATATTAATATTCTTGTCTTGAAGGCTATAAACTTCATGAAACCAGTAACGTGGTAAATAGAGGACGTCACCGGGGCGCGTGATGAAGTCGTAAAAATCATGGCGAGCAGGATTCACTTTGAATGCGAGAGAAACCAGCGCAAAAAAAGCAAAAGGTGCGCAGGGTAAAGGCGTGTTGGGTGACACCAGTATCCAGCGCTTTTCTCCGGCAATCTGCCAGTTAAAGCCGGATAGACTGTTGCCATCAAAGTGTGCCAGTGTCTTGTGTCCCTTAGGTTGCATGAACACGCGCATCGGATAGGGTCTGAGTGAAATATCCTGTCGATACAATGTTTTCTGAATAAAGGGGGGGATGGTGATATGGGGATCCTCTTTATTTAACGGAGAATCAAACCAGCCTTCCCGACGGTATTCTTCCACCTGGTAATGGGCTTTAATAAAATCAGGCTCCAGCAGTGAGGGATTATATTGATCTTCTCCAGACAGAATGACAGGCTTTTCCGGTTTTAAGTAGTTATCGAAAAATGTTTGGTAGTTGATTGTACGCCTGTCTATTCGATCAATGGTTAACTGCATGGGCAACTCATACTGTTCACAAGCAATGCCTGTGCTTTCTGTTCATCGGAATCATAGTCTGTTAACGGTTTAAAAGTGCGACACAGTTTTCACCGGAGAGTGTCCGATTTAATCGCAAGTGAAGGTATAGTTGAGAACCAACCACTGTGCACAGGTATATCCGATGACAACACGGGTGTTTTTGTCACGAAACTGCGCCGGAAGGTTCATGATCAGCCAGATCCTTGATGAGTAGCAGTGCGAGGATGGTCGTGGCCATGAGCCAGACAACTGGTGTTTCAGGTACCTGCGTAATCGTAGTCAGCCACAGGGCGATGACTGGTGTCAGGCTGCCAAATACTCCCTGAGCCAGGTTGTAACCCAGTGCCAACCCTGTCATGCGGACCGGTTCGGGTAACAGCCGGAAGCACACAACCGCACTGGTACCATAAAAACCCGCCAACAGAATGGAAAACGCCGTTTGAGCCAGCATCACCTGCCAGAGTATCGGGCTGTTAATGAGCCAGTAAAGGGGGATGTACAGGAGAAGTCCCGCCGTTGCGCATCGCCATAGAAGATGTATTGCCGAGTATTGATCCGCAAGGTGTCCAAACAAGGGGATCAAGAGAATCATAAGCAGCATATTGGCTGAGTTAATGGTTAACGATAAGGAGCGATCAAGTGCCAGGTGTTCTGACCAGTGCACATTGATATAAATAAATATCAGAAAGAAGCAGACACCATTCAGCAGATTGATCGCCATCACGCGTACCATGGGCATCTTGTACTGTGCCATGACCAGATGAATCGGAAGCCTTTCGGGTTTGTTGTGTGTATCGGAGGGAAGGTAATAACGCAATATCGCAACGATCATGCAGCCTGCCGCACCGACCAGGAATGCCAGTCGCCAACCGTAGACCTCAATTATCGCCTCGGGTAATGCGATGTGAATAACCATGGCCAGGACGGATCCTGCCATAATACCGGTCAGCCCGCTGACATGGACAAGACTGGCGTAAAGCCCTTCACGGTTCTGTTTGGCACTTTCCCCCAGCATGACCAGTGTGCCGCTGACCTCACCACTCATGGACAGCCCTTGCAGCATACGTAAAAGAATCAATCCGGCAGGCGCATACCAGCCGACCTGTGAGTAAGTCGGCAGAAGAGCCATGCACAGTGTGGCTGCCGCCATTATCCACAGGCTAAAAAGTAACGCATGGCGTCGTCCATGCTGGTCGCCAATATGTCCCAGCAGAATGGCGCCAAGAGGGCGTATCAGGAAACCGAGAGCAAAGGTGATGAAGGTGGCAACAAGACCGGCTGTCGCGTTATCGTCCGGAAAAAACTGTCGGGCAATCACGGGCGCGAAATAGCCATAAACGGTGAAATCATAGAGTTCGACAAAATTGCCACCCAGCGTCGCCAGTAAATCCCGTGTTCGTGCATTGGTTTTATTTAACACATCCGTTATCCAGTGTTGCGTCAGGTGTTACTGGTTATAGTCAGACCCTGTAGGATTGACCTGTGAATCGGCGCCTTGTTCCCTTTCACTGGCTGAATGAGCGGTTTTTTGTCTGCATTTCAGCCAAGACAGAACTTAACAATGTCAGATATACTGAACACTTTGTTGATGAATGTTTTACAGATTGGTTCCAGGGAGACGTACGCATTGGATGTTGGATTACGCCTGAAAGCAGTACGCAAGCTGCACAATCTTTCCCAGCGAGAGCTGGCCAAGCGGTCCGGAGTGACGAACAGTACGATCTCCATGATCGAGAAGAACAGTGTCAGTCCTTCCGTCAGTTCACTGAAGAAAGTCCTGAGCGGTATCCCCATGTCGCTGGTGGAGTTTTTCTCCATGGATATCGATGAATCTGCCATTGAACAGGTGGTATACCGTGCCAATGAAATGCTGGACATTGGTATGGGTGAGATTTCCATGAAGGTCGTGGGAAAATCACGGGCAAAGCGGGATATGGCCTTTATGGATGAAGTCTATCCACCGGGTGCGGATACCGGCATGGAAATGCTTAAGCATGAAGGTGAGGAAGCCGGCATCGTGGTAGAGGGTCGTCTGGAGCTAACGGTTGCGGATCAGGTGTATATTCTGGAAACCGGTGATGGCTACTATTTCGACAGTACCCAGCCTCACCGCTTCCACAATCCTTTTGATGTCAATTGTCGTCTGATCAGTTCTACGACGCCGGCTAACTTCTAACCGTGACCCGGACGTTTTTGTTTTACCCGGGTCTGACGTCAGCTTTATTCAGCGATGAGTGCCAGCAGGTTGGACGGCATATCCACTTCCCATTTCAGGTAAATCTTTTCCAGTTCACCGTTACCTGCCATCTCTTTAATACGGCGGTTGTAAATATCAATTAACTGCTGTGACTTGGTATGGTTCACAAAACCGGTGAAAACGTCTTTGCCTGGCGGCAGATCTTCGATGACGTATTCACTTTCATCCAGGCCTTCGGCGGCGAGCATATTTTCAATTTCATCGTATTCATCAATGAAGAAGTCAATATCACCGATCTCTAGCAATGCCATTGCTTTTGCCGGACGGACGACTTCTTTCAGTGTGAAATCGATGTCACTCTCGGTGATCAAATCGTAATCACGGCGCCAGCTGACGGTTTTACCCGTCAGTGTTTCGCGTCCCTGCCAGTCGATGCCAGTATCTTTGCGATGGATGACGGCCAGATACTCGACATCAATGGGAGCTTCAGGAAAGAGCAGGTTCTCTTCGGTATCACGGTACTCACCGACAATGCCATCCAGTACGCGGTACTTGGTGACCAGTTTCATGGCACGTGACCAGGGCATGTTCTTCAAACGGAGTCGTATGCCTTCCGGTTCATACACGGCCTTGAGAACTTCCCAGTAAAGCCCGGTACCATCCTTGTTGGTATAACCTTCCCACTCAGGGGCTGCGAACGTGGCCGACGAGACTTTTACCTCGCCGGGGTGCGCCAGTGTCATCATCGCTGACAGCACCATCCCAAGGCATGTAATGATTGCTCTTTTCATACGACTCCCTTTTCTGAATGGTCAGGCGGACTCTGTCACAGTCTCCTTGTTGACAGGAACCACTACAGAGCGAACGGTTCTTCGCAATGCAATATCTGAACCAGATTTTTTGTGTTGTGCCAGATCTTCCATATCAGCCGCGAGTTGCTGTAAACGACGTTTCTCTGCACGGCGCATCAACCACCAGGCAATAAAGGCCGCTAAAGAAACTGCCAGTATGATAAGCGAAGCCAACGCATTAATCTGAGGACTTACCCCCATTCTGACCGATGAGAATACAACCATGGGCAGTGTGGTCGAGCCAGGCCCTGAGACAAAGCTGGCAATGACCAGATCATCCAGTGACAGGGTAAACGACAGTAACCATGCTGCCGCCAGCGCTGGCGCGATACCCGGCAGGGTGATCAGGAAAAACGTTTTCACGGGGCGTGCACCAAGGTCCATGGCCGCTTCTTCCACGGATATATCCGTCTCCTTAAGTCTCGAAGAAACGACAACCGCCGCGTATGCAGTACAAAAGGTGACATGGGCTATCCAGATAGTGAGTAGACCACGCTCTGCTGGCCAGCCAACCAGCTGTGCCAGTGCGACAAACAACAGCAGCAACGACAAACCGGTAATGACATCCGGCATGACCAGCGGTGCGGTGATCATGCTGGAAAACGCGGTTTTACCCGGGAAGCGGCGGTATCGCAGCATGACAAAAGCCGCCATTGTCCCCAATACTACCGCCATGCACGACGTGTAAAAGGCGACCTTCAGACTCATCCAGATGGCGCCGAGCATCTGGTCATTTTCCAGCAGAACGCCGTACCACTTGGTGGAGAACCCGGCCCAGACAGTCACCAGTCGGGATTCATTGAAAGAGTAGATCACCAGGATGATCATCGGCACATAGAGAAAGATCAGACCGGCGATGAACATCAGGGATGTGAACGACAGTTTTTTATTATTTTTCATGTTCAGCCTCCAACTCCCGGGACTGATAATGATTGAACAACGCGATCGGTATCAGCAGCAGTGCCAGCATGACCATGGCAAGGGCTGCGGCCACAGGCCAGTCGCGGTTGTTGAAGAATTCCTGCCACAGGACACGGCCAATCATTAGCGTATCCGGGCCACCGAGTAACTCAGGAATCACAAACTCACCGACCGCAGGAATAAATACCAGCATCGAACCTGCGATAATACCGGCTTTTGATAGCGGTAAAGTCACTTTGAGAAACGCCTTCCAGGGCTTGGCGCCCAGATCGGTGGCGGCTTCAAGCAGTGATGGATCATGTTTGATCAGGTTGGCGTACAGCGGCAGGATCATGAACGGCAAATAGGCGTACACGATGCCGATATAAACGGCAAAGTTCGTGTTTAGCATGGGCAAAGGGTCATTGATCAGACCCAGGCTTATAAGTGCATTGTTGATCAGACCATTATTCTTGAGCAGGCCAATCCAGGCATAGATCCGAATCAGGAAGGATGTCCAGGAAGGCAGCAGGATCAATAGCAGCAACGTCGCCTGCATATGCTGGGGAGCCCGCGCCATCGCATAGGCCATGGGGTAGCCAATCAGCAGGCAGAGTATCGTGGAATTAAACGCGATGACGATGGAATCCAGATACGCGGCGACATAGAGTTCGTCATCCAGCAGTAACAGGTAGTTGCCAATATTCAGGACAAACGTCAGCGTTTCATCGGCATAGTCGACAATATCCGAATAAGGTGGAATGGCGATCTGGGCTGATGCAAAACTGATTTTCAGGACAATGGCGAACGGAATCAGAAAGAACAGTAATAGCCAGAAATAGGGAATACTGATAACCAGTCGTCGACCGAAGGCGCCCTGTAACGGCGCGGCAAGCGTTTGTAATGCTTTCATGCTTACCTCCCTAGGAATTCAGGACAACGGCGCTGGCTGGTTCCCAGCTGACAAACACCGGGTCATCCCAGGTGGGCTGTTCGGAATGCCGATGCGTGTTCACATGGGTGGATTGCACCACCTTGCCGGACGGTAGCTTGATGTAATACACCGAGTGGCCGCCCAGGTAGGCAATGTCATAAACGACGCCGGATGACCAGTTATGATCACGACTCGGTTTCTCTGTGGAGATCGTGGTTTTCTCCGGACGGATCGCGACCCAGACATTCGGGTCTTCAGCCGCCGAGGTAATGCCGTGATTCACGAAGACCGGTGTATCCAGCAAATGGGATTGGATGACTACATGGTCCGCTTCATCCTCAACAATCTGACCTTCAAACATGTTCACAGAACCGATGAATTCGGCGGTCATGCGGCTGTTGGGGGTTTCGTAGATATCTTTGGGGGCGCCAGTCTGTACAATCCAACCGCTGTCCATGATCCCGATACGGTTCGCCATGGTCATGGCTTCTTCTTGGTCGTGGGTGACGAGCATGCAGGTCACACCAACATTTTCCAGAATGTCGACCACTTCCAGCTGCATTTCTGTCCGTAGCTTTTTATCCAGCGCGCCCATGGGTTCATCAAGCAGCAACATCTTCGGACGTTTGGCGAGACTGCGGGCGAGGGCGACGCGCTGCCTTTGGCCACCGGAGAGTTGATGCGGCTTGCGTCGTGCATATTGGCTCATGTGGACCAGTCGCAGCATTTCTGCAACACGATCGGCGATTTCCGCCCTGGGCAATCCGTCCTGTTTCAGGCCGAATGCGATGTTTTTCTCCACACTCATATGGGGGAAAAGTGCATACGACTGAAACATCATATTGATCGGGCGTTCGTAGGGAGGCAGAGAGGTGATGTCCTGGCCTTCCAGAATGATGCGTCCGGAGGTGGGCTTTTCAAAGCCGGCCAGCATACGCAACAGGGTCGATTTGCCTGAGCCGGAACCTCCCAGCAATGCAAAGATTTCACCTTTATAGATATCCAGAGAGACACTATCGACGGCCAGGGTTGCGTCAAACCGCTTGGACACATTATCGATACGCAGAATGACGTCTTTTTTCTCTGGTGCGTTGCCGGAGCCTGCGTCGGTCATTTGCCGTTCCGCACTTCTGGTGACAGCCATAGCCCGCCCTTCTTATTGTTAGTCGTTAATTACGTGCAGGATGTTGTATGAATTCTCTTGCGCCTTGCAGCCTGCAATGACGGGGAGCATTGCAGGCTGTCACGGTTTCAATCGCTTACTTGTTGGTCTTCAGTTTGGTGAAGGTCCGGGTAACCAGACGATCAATCTTGGGAGGCAGCACCTCGAACACATACAGGTTCTTCTCGGCTTCCTCGGTCGGATAGATGCCGGGGTTTGAGGTGATTTCCTCATCGACCATTGTCAGTGCAGCCTTGTTACCGCTTGCGTAGGAGACGTAGTTCTGAATTTCGGCCATGACCTCAGGCTCAAGCAGGTAGTTCAGGAAGGCATAGGCTTCATCGATGTTTTCAGCATCCTTTGGAATAGCCAGCATATCGAACCACATGCCTGCGCCTTCCTTGGGAATCACGTATTCAACAGCAACACCATTTTCCGCTTCATCGGCACGATCAGCCGCCTGCAGGATGTCGCCGGACCAGCCGACCGCAACACAGATATCGCCATTGGCCAGGTCAGTAATGAACTTGGAAGAATGGAAGTAAGTGATATGTGGACGGATTTTCTGCAGCAGTGCTTCCGCCTGCTTGTAGTCACCCTTGTCTGTGGAGTTTGGATTAAGACCGAGGTATTTCAGCGCGGCAGGAATGACTTCGGTCGGCGCATCCAGCAGTGCGACGCCACACTGGTTCAGCTTGCTGATATTTTCTTCCTTGAAGATCAGATCCCAGCTGTTGACCGGTGCATCTTCCCCCAGGTATTTGGCAACCAACTCAGGGTTGTAACCGATACCTGTTGTGCCCCAGAGATAAGGGAAAGAATGCGCATTGCCCTTGTCGTAGGTTTCCAGAAGGGCCATCAGGTTGCCGTCCAGGTTTTTCCAGTTGGACAGTTTTTCCTTATCCAGCGGCGCAAAAACACCGGCTTCAATCTGACGGGCCATAAATGACGCTGAAGGTACGACGATATCGAAACCGGTTTTACCAGACAGCAGTTTGGCTTCCAGTACTTCGTTGCTGTCAAACACGTCATACACCACCTTGATGCCGGTTTTTTCTTCAAACTTGGCAATGGTGTCTTCAGCGATATAGTCAGACCAGTTGTAGACGTTCAGCACCTTTTCCGCGGCCATGGTCAGCGGTGACGCCAACGCGCAGATCGCGGCGGTAGATGCCAGTAACTTGCCTGTTTTCTTGAACATTCCTTTCCCCTGTTTTCTCGTTGTTGTTATGGCTTGTTTTATTATGCCGGGGCACACGGGGCTGGTGCCCCGTAACCACCTTAACCTTTCCTGACTGCTTCGAAGGTCAGGTCAAGGCAGCGTACTGCTTTTTCGATCAGTTCATCGATTTCTGCGTGGTTGATCACCAGTGGTGGTGAAATAATCATGGTGTCGCCTACGGCACGCATCACCAGACCGTTCTTGAAACAGAAATCGCGACACAGTGTGCCAGTTGTCCCCTGATCATCAAAGCGCGTTCTTGCTGCCTTATCTGCGACCAGTTCAATAGCACCAACCATGCCAACCCCACGAGCTTCACCGACCAAGGGATGATCTGCGAGTTCTTTCCAACGCTTCTGCAGGTAGGGGGCAGTTTCAGCCTTGACGGTTTCGACAATGTTTTCATCCTGTAAAATACGAATGTTTTCCAGGGCAACGGCGGCCGCAACGGGATGGCCGGAATAGGTGTAGCCGTGATTGAAATCACCCCCTTTCTCCAGCAACACATCCGCGACTCTGTCACCAACCATCACACCACCAATGGGCAGGTAACCGGAAGAGAGTCCTTTGGCGATGGGCATCAGGTCTGGCTTCAGATCATAGTACTGGCTACCGAACCATTCACCGGTACGGCCAAAACCACAGATGACCTCATCGGCGATCAACAGAATATCGTAACGGGCAAGAATTTCTTTCACTGCAGGCCAGTAGGTGGAGGGCGGTACAATCACACCACCAGCGCCTTGTATTGGCTCGGCAATAAACGCTGCAACCTTGTCTTCACCCAGCTCCAGAATTTTATCTTCAAGGGCTTTGGCTGCCTGAAGACCGAACTCTTCCGGAGACTGATCGCCACCTTCACCAAACCAGTAAGGCTGCTGGATATGCACAATGCCCGGAATCGGCAGATCACCGTGGGCGTGCATAGGCTTCATACCACCCAGGCTGGCGCCTGCAACCGTAGAGCCGTGATAGGCATTTTGGCGACTGATAATGGTTTTCTTACCCGGCTTACCTTGCAGGTCCCAGTAGCGGCGCACCATCCGAAGCACAGTGTCGTTTGATTCAGAACCTGAACCGGTAAAAAACACATGGTTCAAGTGAGCAGGTGTGACTTCTACCAGCTTTTCAGCCAGGGCAATGGCGGGTGGATGGGATGTCTTGAAGAAACTGTTGTAGTAAGGCAATTCCTGCATCTGGCGATAAGCGACGTCTGCCAGTTCCTTGCGACCATAACCGATATTCACACACCAGAGGCCTGCCATGCCGTCGAGAATGCGGTTGCCATCACTGTCTTCAAGGTAAACACCTTCCGCGCGAGTAATTACTCGGGCGCCTTCCTGTCCCAATGCCTTGTTATCACTGAACGGATGGAAGTGGTGTTTGCGATCCAGTGCCTGTAGCTGTGCTGTATCAAGGGGCAAAGTCATGTCGTTCATTATTATTCTCCGAAAGCAGCTGCCGGCCTGAGACCGGCAGATCACAACAAATGGATTTATTTAGACGGTCATTTGCAGGTATTTGCGTTCCCATGAGCTGATAACGCGCTTGAAATTCTGGTACTCGGCGCGCTTGACCTCAACGTAGGCCTGAACAAATATCGGGCTAAGGATTTCTTTGAGTTCATCACTGTTTTCCATGCATTCCAGCGCTGCTTCCAGATTCAATGGCAGGCTCTCTGCACTGGACTCTTCGTAGCCACTACCCTGAACCGGTTTTCCCGGTGCGACGCGCTCTAACATGCCCAGATAACCACACAACAGAGTGGCGGCAAATGCCAGGTAGGGGTTAGCGTCTGCACCGGCAAGACGGTTTTCTACGCGGCGTGCGGCAGGTGTAGAGTCGGGTACCCGCAAACTGACGGTCCGGTTATCTATCCCCCAGGCGACATTGACGGGGGCGGATGTGCCCGGAAGAAAACGACGGTATGAGTTTACATTGGGTGCAAACAACGGCATGCAGGCGGCAATGTATTTCTGCTGGCCACCAATAAAGTGCAGGAAACTCTCTGTCTGTGTGCCATCTTCATTGCTGAAGATGTTTATTCCGGTTTTGCTGTCCAGAATACTCTGGTGGACATGCATGGAGCTGCCAGGTTCATCACCAATGGGCTTGGCCATAAAGGTGGCGGTCATGTTGTGCTTGAGGGCTGCTTCGCGCACGGTGCGTTTGAACACGAAGACCTGATCAGCCAGGGACAGTGCATCGCCATGACGAAAGTTGATCTCCATCTGAGCGGTGCCTTCTTCATGGATCAGGGTATCGATGTCCAGGTTCTGCTGTTCACACCAATCGTAGACGTCCTCGAACATGGGATCATATTCGTTAGCGGCATCAATACTGTAAGACTGTCGACCGGACTCCTGTCGACCGGAACGCCCAATCGGAGGCTCAAGCGGAAAATCAGGATCGGCATTACGCTTGGTGAGGTAAAACTCCAGCTCCGGGGCGATGACGGGTTTCCAGCCTTTGGCTTCGTAGAGTGAGAGCACTTTCTTCAGCACATTGCGGGGGGACATGCTGATGGGATTACCCTGTTTATCGTAGCAGTCGTGGATGATCATGGCGGTGGGTTCAAGGGCGAAGGGCACCATAAACACGGCATTTTCATCGGGCTTGAGAATCATGTCGATCTCGGCTGGATCAATCAGAACATCATAGACGTCATCATCGACATAGTCGCCGGTGACACTTTGTATCAGTATGCTTTCCGGCAGGCGGATACCTTTTTCATCAATGAATTTGTTGCAGGGCATGATTTTGCCCCGGGCGATTCCGGTGAAATCGGTAATGACGCATTCGACTTCTGTGATCTTGTTCTCTTTAAGCCAGGCGCTTAATTTTTTCATTGGTTTGTAGCCTGTGTTTTTAACGTGTCTAAATCCGTTGTGATGCTGTCCAGTATCAGGATTACCGGCGGGCGGCCCGTGCGGCGCATGCCTTGCCAAAGGCCTGAAATATAGACAGATAGAAAGGGGATTCGTTCACTTTCCATTCCGGGTGCCATTGAACAGCCAAGGCAAAGGCCTTGCTGTCGGGGACGGAAATCGCTTCGATGAGACCGTCTGGCGCTCTTGCCTCGACCTGCAGCCCGATACCCAGTCGATCAATGCCCTGGGTGTGTAACGAGTTCACCTGCTGTTTGCCTTCACCCACCAGTTCGGCCAGCAGGCCACCGGGTTCAATGGTGACGTCGTGCGCAGGGCTGTACTGTTGCTCCAGCGGGTCATCCTTGTTTTCCCGGTGTTCCATGAACAGGCCGGTTTCATGCAGTTCCTGATGCAGGGTGCCGCCCCAGGCAACGTTCATTTCCTGGAATCCACGGCAGATGCCCAGTAAGGGCACGCCCGCGTCAACAGCGGCACGGAGCAGCGGCAGGGTTGTGTGGTCGCGGAGTGTGTCGTGCAGTGTGCCCGGCTTGCTGGGTTCCCCCTCATAGTGATGGGGCTCAACATTAGAGTAGCCACCGGTGAAGAGCAGGCCGTCGAGTCTGTCGAGTAGCGGGGCAGCGGCCAGGGGATCGGGCAATGAGGGAATAATCACGGGAAGGGCATCTGCGCCATTAACGACACCTGTAAGATACTTCTCCCCCGCCATATGGAAGCGGTGCGGGTCGACCATCTTGCTGTCTGCAACGACCCCGACCAGGGGAACCGGGCCTGACTGCGGCCGGAATGCGGTACTCATGCATCACCTTTGCTTATTGGAATTCTGATCTTGTTATTTTCTGTTCTGCACTGTTCGTTTTTTTTAACACTTGTTGCTGCGTAAAAGCAAGACCTCTGCCAATGTGCCAAAACCGTAGCATCGCGCGTAGCGCCAGCTTCTTCCTGTGGCAATTACAAAAAAATACAAAAATAGCAGGTGATTTAAGCCCTCTATCAGGGCGTTTTTTGGGTTCGGTGCACCAATTTGACCGTTGCTGGCTGTATTGACTTCCCCTTTGGGCTGATATTCACTGGTGAACCCAAAATAATGGTTGAAATATTTTACAAACGCGTTCAGCGTTACCTCAAAAGGCAACGAGCATGAAGCCGTGCCAAGGCAAAGAATAATGACAACAAAAACGGATACCGTTATGGATGCAGTAAAGTCTGAAACCGGTTTTTCCTCCTTTCTGGAGACGCACGCGTCAGTATCTCGCATCGACCTCCTGATTCCTGATATCAATGGTGTGATCCGTGGTAAACGGGTGGATCGGTCGGTGCTGGCCAAAGTGTTCAGCAAGGGCGTCTATCTTCCCGGGTCTGTGTTTGGTTTGAATATCCAGGGTGAAACCGTTGAGGCAACCGGGCTTGGCCTGAAGCAGGGCGATCCGGACCGACTCTGTTTTCCGGTCGATGAGAGCCTTTGCATTGTGCCCTGGCAGAGCCAGCCGACCGGTCAGTTGTTGATGACCATGCATGAGCTGAATGGTGCACCGTTCTTTGCAGACCCCCGGCATCGCTTGCTGGCGATTTATGAGCAATTCAGCGCGCTGGGGCTGACGCCGGTCACCGCGGTTGAAATGGAGTTTTATCTTGTAGACCGCGAGCGTGACGGTGAAAAGCCACAGCCGCCCCTTTCACCGGCCACCGGCAAGCGGGAGTCGGAAACGCAGGTTTACTCCATCGATAACCTGGATGCTTACGCGGATTTCCTCGCGGATGTGATCGCTGCCGCCCGTGAACAGGGGCTGCCGGCCGATTCCATTATCGCGGAATATGCGCCCGGCCAGTTTGAAGTGAACCTGCATCATGTGGGTGATCCCGTGCTGGCCTGTGACCATGCCATCCTGCTCAAGCGGGTGATTCGTAACGTGGCGTTGCGTCATGGCGTTGAGGCCACGTTCATGGCCAAGCCTTACCCTGACCAGGCGGGGTGCGGGATGCATGTGCATATGAGCCTGTTGGATGCACAGGGCAACAATGCATTTGCCGGTACTGAGGGTCAGGTCAGCCTGGTACTGGAACACGCTATTGGGGGATTGCTCGCGCTGATGGCCGATTCCATGGCACTGCTGGCGCCCAATGTGAATTCCTACCGTCGGTTTGCACCGGAGTTCTTTACACCCTGCGCGCCGACCTGGGGTTTTGATAATCGCTCGACGGCGGTTCGGATTCCGGCCTGTGATCCGGCCAATACCCGCATTGAGTACCGTGTACCCGGTGCCGATGCCAACCCCTACCTGGTGGTTGCAGCGATTCTGGCAGGCATGCACTACGGTTTGACAGAAAAAATCACCCCACCGCCGGTCTCCACAGGAAACGCCAGTAAAACCCATCCCCGTTCTCTGCCAGATAATCTGCGGGATGCGATGCGTCGCATGGAAAACTCAGAGGTTTTGCGTCGCTATTTTGGTGATGAATTTGTTGAGGTTTATCTGGCCATTCGGAACCAGGAGCTGGAAACCTTTGAGAAGGTGATTTCAAGCGTTGAGTATGAGTGGTTTTTGGGGAGCGTTTGATCAGTCCCACGCTTAAAAAATTATTCACAGGATAAGTAGGTAGTCAGACAGCCAACTTCTAGACTTTCTGTATAGGCATCAAATCTTCACAGAATGACAGGGAAGTCATGTACAGAGTGCATTGGGCGTTGGCGTTTGGCTGTGCTTTTTTTCTCAGTATCCCGCAGGCCGTCGGAAATCCGGCGCCGTTACCCACAGACATCCGCCCCCCCAGTATTGAGGCAATCACCCAGGCGCTGGATACGCTTAAGCCGGCGGATAAGCCGTTGCCGGAGCAAAAACAGTCACTGGCTGATATTTACCAGCAGACGCTGCAATTCCTCAAGCAGGCTGACAGTGAACAGCAGCAGTTGAATGAACTGTTGCTCCAACTGGAAGATGCGCCGGAGGAGACAACACGGCTTCAGGAACAGATCAAATCCACAGAGATTCCGACCGAAACGGATTTACTGGAAAAACTGCGTCATCAAACCCCGGAATATCTCAAGAAAGCCCTGATTGATCGGCAGGCGGAACTCTCTGAGCGCCAAACCCAGCTGGCGAATACCAATAACCTGGTCACCATTGAGCGGGCTCGCCCGGAAAATAACCAGGCGATTATCAGCAAGAATCAGGAACGCCTGAAAGTCTTGTCTTCGCAGCTGAATCTGCTGATGGCAGAAGCGTCGCCGGGTGCGATGGCAGAAGCAAAGAAGTCCCTGTTTTTAGCAGAGATGGCGGCACTGCAGCAGCAGGACAACCGCCTTAACCTGGAAATCCGTAACAGCAGTATCCGGCTGGAGTTGATCGCGGCCCGACAGGTATTGCTGTCCCGACAGGTTCGGGTGCTGGAACTGGATGTCCTTTCGCTGCAAACCGTCATCAACTACAAGCGTCGCGCGGCCAGTGAGGCGGCGGTAGCCATTGCTTCGCATATTACCCGTTCCAGCGCCGGCAAGGGCGAGCTGCTGCGCAATGAAGCGGTGATCAATATGGAGCTGAGCCAGGAACTGCTGGCGATCACCGACCGGATCAGTGAAATCAGTGAGCAGAATACCCAGGTTAGGGAGCAGCTGAAGAGCGTCAGTGCGATCAGCCAGAGCGTACAGCAGAAATCAGTGTTGCTGGGAGAGAATCCCCGGTTGGCGGCGTTATTGCGTGAAAGCCGCATGAAACTGCCCAAGATCTCCGTTAACAAGGAGATCCCACACATCATCACCCAGGCACGATTACAGAAATTCAATCACGATCAGGAAAGACAGCGTCTCAGCCCGCCTGAACGCTATGTGGATAAACTGCTGGAATCTGCCGGCAACCAGACCGCCTTGAGCGATTCCGATCGTCAAGAGCTGCTGCGATTGCTGCGTACCCGCCAAAAACTGCTGGAAGACCTGTCAACAGAGCAGGGTAACCTGCTGACGGCGGCGATCAGTCTGGAGCTGGACCAACAACAATTGTTGAGCCAGGGGCGTGATCTGTCGCGAACCCTGAAAGAACGCCTTTATTGGATTGCCAGTAATAATGAGCTGGGCATGGACTGGCTGATGGCGGCACCGGATCGGCTGTTTCAGCAGATCGAAATGATTCCGTGGAAAGGCATTGCGATGCACGTTTACTCAACATTGCGGGCCAACTGGCTGATTACCATCCTCTGTTTGGCATTTTGCACCTGGCTGCATTCGCGTAGACGTTACCTGCATGCCATGCAGCGGGCACTGACCCGACATATTGGACATATCCGCTATGACAACCTGAAGCATACTCCCAAGGCGTTAGCCTTAAGCCTCCTGCAGGTGTTACCTGTGCCATTATTGCTCATGCTGGTTGGGCTGGCGCTGACCAGTGGGACGCCTCCGTGGCCCGGGGTAGAAAACCTCGGGCGTGCCATGATTCAAACTGCGCCTGTTTGGCTGCTGATGCTGTTGGGGATTCATGTGTATGCCCCGCATGATATCGGCATGGAACATTTTGGCTGGTTGGCACGGGATTGCCGGGCGTTGATGGGACAAATGCGGCGCCTCGCCATGGTCATGGTCCCCCTGTTTTTTGTGGTCAGCTTGGCGAAAGGGCAATCGACGGAGCTTGAGCATGACCTAATCGGCATGCTGTTGCTGATGACAGGTTCATTGCTACAAGCCTGGATCATCATCAGCATGGTCAAAACGTCGGATGAGCTGCTGGGCTCAAAAATGCTGAATTTTCTGATTTTGTCTGGTCTGGTGGTGGTTTCGCTCGGACAGATGGCGCTCACCGCATCCGGTTACTATTACACCGCATTGCAGATGCAACACCAGCTGGTTGGCACGTTGTTGTTGGTTGGTGTCACAGTCATGATCCAGGCACTGATCAAGCGCAATCTGCATGTGGCAGAGCGGCGGCTGGCGTATTCCCGTGCCATTTCCAGGCGAGCCGCAAGCAGTGAGGAGGGGGACAGCGTCTCGTTTGAAGAACCGACCCTTGATCTGGCGACCGTTGAGCAACAGTCACTGCGGCTGATCAATGCGCTGATGGTGGTGGGGCTGCTGATTGTCTTGTACTGGCTGTGGCAGGACCTTTTCGGGCTGCTGCATTTCATGAACAACATTACGCTCTGGGAAGTCGGGGATGCGAAGGGCGATGTACCGGTTTACCTCAGTGACCTGCTGCTCAGTATCCTGGTATTGGTGACCATGTTTATCTTGGCGCGAAACCTGCCGGGGTTGCTGGAAGTCACGATTCTCTCACGGCTTAACCTGCGTCCGGGTAACAGTTATGCAGCGACCACATTGCTCAGCTATACCATTACCGGGTTGGGCGTTGTCCTGTCACTGGCAACACTGGGCATCGGCTGGGATAAGCTGCAATGGCTGGTTGCTGCACTGGGTCTGGGGATTGGTATCGGTTTGCAGGAAATTGTCGCCAACTTTTTCTCGGGCTTGATCATTTTGTTTGAGCGCCCTGTCCGGATAGGCGACACCATTACTCTGGGGGAAATTACCGGCGAAGTGACGCGTATCCGAATCCGTTCCACGACGGTGACTGATTGGGATAACAAGGAAATCATCATCCCCAATAAAATGCTGGTGAATGAAAAGCTGATCAACTGGTCCCTCAGCAGCTCTGTGGTTCGTATTATCATGCCCTTTTATGTCGCCCACGATGAAGACCCTGTAGAGGTACAGAAACTGCTGTTGCAGGCAGCCCGGGAGCATCCCGGGGTTGTCGAGAAACCGGAACCTCTGGCATTGTTTATGGAGTATGGCGACAGTGCGTTGCAATATGAGTTGCGGGTCTATGTCACCCATGTGGATGAGCGTCTGAGAGTGCGCGATGCACTCAATACGCGGATTCAGACCCTGTTCAGAGAGCACCAAATCACTGTCGCCTGGCCCAAGCAGGATATCTTCTTTCATACTGAGCGACGTTGAAAGAGGGTCGTGCCTTCACGGACGTGTTCCCGGAGAGTGCTGTGTCAGTCAAGCCATTGCCTTTGAATGTGTTGGTACGGGTGTTTCGTGAGTCCATTGAGGGCGAAGGCGCCTGGTCCAATGGGTTTGTGATTGAACAAAGTCAGGAACTGTTACTGCTACAGTTGATCAACGACCGTATCAGCCTGGATGGCTACCAGCTGTTGCGTCAGTCGGATATCACCGATATTGAACAACCCATGCCACACCACGCGTTTATTGAAAAAGCGCTTGAGTTGCGTGAGCAACAGCCTGTTCATCCGGGCATTGTAAATATGTCGTCCATGGAAAGCGCATTGCAATCCATTAGCCAGAGTTCCCCACTGGTGACAATTCATCAGGAATCCCAGGAGCCTGATATCTGCTGGATTGGACGTGTGGTCAGCACCAGCCAGGGTTCACTCTATCTGAAATGTATCACGCCGGATGCCCGCTTTGAGCAGGATGTTGATAGTTACCGCATTGCTGATATCAGCAGGGTGGATTTTGGCGGTGACTATGAGCAGATTCTCTGGCGTGTCGCGCAAGACGGGATGCAGGACGCAGAATAACCAAGTATTATGCTCGGAAAAGCCGACGTACAGGATGTGGCATGCCCTGCTTTGATCACCTGACCTTTGAAAACCATTACTCACAACTGCCGGACTGTTTCTATTCAAAAGTGACGCCACAGGCGCTGGAGAACCCGCGTCTGGTCAGCGTGAATGCCCGGGTTGCTGATTTGCTGGATCTTGACCCGGACGATCAAGCGGGCATTCAGGCTGTAACGGCAGGACAGCACGTGCCAGCCGATGCCGATCCTCTGGCCATGGTGTATGCCGGCCATCAGTTTGGTGTTTATGTTCCACGGTTGGGAGATGGTCGGACGCTGTTGCTCGGTGAAGTCAGAAATCACCAGGGTAAGAAGTGGGATCTGCATCTGAAAGGTTCTGGTCATACGCCGTATTCCCGGCAAGGTGACGGTCGGGCGGTATTGCGTTCTTCCATTCGTGAGTACTTATGCAGTGAAGCCATGTATGGACTGGGTATTCCGACGACCCGTGCCCTGTGTCTGGTAGACAGCGACACACCGGTTCAACGGGAAAAGATGGAGCGTGGTGCGGCCATTCTCCGGGTTGCCCAGAGTCATGTGCGCTTCGGTAGCTTTGAATACTTCTATTACCGCAACAAACATGCAGAACTGAAACAGCTGGCTGATTTTGTAATTGCCGAGCATTTTCCGGCATTTGTCAATGAGGCTGATTGTTACGAACGTTTTTACCATGAAGTCGTTAAGCGCACTGCTGAGATGATTGCGCAATGGCAGGCCGTCGGGTTCTGTCACGGTGTTATGAATACTGACAATATGTCCATTTTGGGACTGACACTGGATTATGGTCCCTTTGGCTTTATGGAAGCGTTTGATGCAGGGCACATCTGCAACCATTCGGATTTCCAGGGGCGTTATGCATTTAATCAGCAACCCGATATCGGTTACTGGAACTGCGCCTGTCTTGGTCAGGCATTGTCGCCGTTATTCAACAATAATGTGAATGTCATTAAAGGGGTTCTTGCGCAGTATCCTGATGCTTTTGCTAAAACCTATTCGTTACTGATTCGTCAAAAGGCGGGGCTTGCTGTATCGCAGAAAAACGACAGTCGTCTCTTTGATAAACTGTTCACACTGATGCAGAAAAGCAAAACAGATTACACACTGTTCTTCCGGCGACTCTGTGATTATGAACCGGATGGTGACAACGCATTACTGAGAGATCTGTTTGTTGATCGTGATGCCTTTGATCGATGGTGTAAGGACTATGGAGTCCGTTTATCTGCTGAGAGCGGCTCAGTCTCTGAACGTCGACGCGCAATGCAACAGGTGAACCCTAAATATGTATTGCGCAATTACATGGCACAGATCGCCATTGATCAGACAGAAGCGGGTGACTATGGTGAAGTTGATAATCTGTTGGCATTGCTCAGTGATCCCTATGCAGAATGGCCTGAACAGGAGGCGTATGCGGGGTTACCGCCAGATTGGGGCGCTTCACTGGAAGTAAGCTGTTCTTCCTGACGCTTTCATTGATTCATTACCGCGTTTTTTTTGGGTATGCTGCCCGTTCCCGGTCAACAACCCCCAACAATAAACCAGGGCAGAATAACGATGAAGCTGGAAACCCAAGCCATTCACGCCGGATATTCACCAGATCCTACGACCAAGGCTGTTGCCGTTCCCATTTATCAAACAACCTCTTACGCCTTCGACAATACCCAGCATGGCGCTGACCTGTTTGATCTGAAGGTTGAAGGCAACATCTATACCCGCATCACTAACCCGACGACAGCGGTACTGGAACAGCGTGTGGCGGCGATGGAGGGCGGTATAGCCGGGCTGGTGCTTTCATCGGGCATGGCCGCGATTACCTATGCCATCCAGACGATCGCAGAAGCAGGCGACAACATTGTCAGCATTAACAAATTGTATGGTGGTACCTACAACCTGTTTGCACATACACTGCCCAAACAAGGGATTGAAGTGCGCTTCGCACCGCATGATGACATTGATGCGCTGGTGGATTTAATTGATGCAAACACCAAGGCGGTGTTTTGTGAAAGTATCGGTAATCCGCTGGGGAATATTGTTGATATTGAAGCACTGGCAAATGCGGTTCACGCGCAGGGTGTTCCACTGATTGTGGATAACACCGTCGCATCACCCGCGTTATGGCGGCCCATCGAACATGGTGCGGATATTGTCGTCCATTCTCTCACTAAGTATATGGGCGGGCATGGTACAACCATTGGTGGTGTCATTGTGGATTCCGGTAAATTCCCGTGGGTTGATCACAAGGATCGCTTTCCTGCGCTAAACAAACCTGATCCTTCTTATCACGGTGTCGTTTATACTGAGGCGCTTGGCCCGGCCGCGTTTATTGGACGTGCGCGTGTTGTGCCGTTGCGTAATACCGGTGCTGCCATATCCCCCATGAATGCCTTCATGATTCTTCAGGGTTTGGAAACGCTGGCGTTACGTATGGAGCGTCATTGTGACAATGCACTGAAAGTCGCCGAATTCCTGCGTGATCATAATCAGGTGGAATGGGTGAATTATGCGGGGCTTCCGGATAGCCCAGACTATCAACTCTGCCAGAAATACCTGAAGGGGCAGCCTTCGGGCATTCTGAGTTTCGGGATCAAGGGTGGCCAGGTTGCCGGAGCACGATTTATTGATGCATTGCAGCTGGTCACACGCCTGGTCAATATCGGCGATGCCAAGTCGCTGGCCTGTCATCCGGCTTCTACAACGCATCGTCAGCTGGACGACGATGAGCTGGTTGCTGCTGGGGTCAGTCGTGACATGGTGCGCCTGTCCATCGGCATTGAACATATTGATGATATTCTCGCGGACCTGGAACAGGCGCTGGCGGAATCAGTCTGATACTGTGAACTGACCTGCGCCACGGTTCAGTGGCGCAGGCTGTTATTCATCGAAGTCGCTGTAAGCACCCGGGGCGAGGTTCTCAAACCGGGTGTACTGGCCGATAAAGGCCAGTCGTACGCTGCCGATGGGGCCGTTACGCTGCTTACCGATAATGATTTCGCCGACACCTTTGTATTCCGTATCCGGGTTATAGACTTCGTCCCGATAGATAAACATGATGACGTCGGCGTCCTGCTCGATAGCACCGGATTCCCGCAGGTCGGAGTTTACCGGACGTTTGTTGGGGCGCTGCTCCAATGAACGGTTAAGCTGGGACAGGGCAATCACCGGCACCTTGAACTCTTTGGCCATGGCCTTGAGGGAACGGGAGATTTCAGAAATCTCGTTGGTTCGCCCTTCGCTGAATCCGGGGATCTGCATCAGCTGCAGGTAATCCACCATGATCAGTGCCAGGTCACCGTGTTCGCGCACAATACGTCGGAGCCGGGAACGCATTTCCTGGGGGCTGATACCGGCGGTATCGTCAATGAACAGTTTTTTATCTTTCAGTCTCTCGACGGCTGACGACAGACGGGGCCAGTCGTCTTCTTCCAGTTTCCCGGTTCTCACCTTTCCCTGGTTGATGCGTCCCAGTGATGAAAGGCTACGCATCATCAACTGTTCAGCAGGCATCTCCAGGCTGAAAACAACGACACCTTTGTCCGTTGCCATCAAGGCGTTCTCTACCAGGTTCATGGCAAAGGTGGTTTTACCCATGGAGGGACGCGCCGCCACAACGATCATGTCGGACGGTTGTAGGCCCGAGGTCATTTCATCGAGATCCGTGAAGCCGGTTGTGATACCGGTAATGGCGTCACCGGTGTTGAACAGTTCATCAATCTTGTCGATGGCTTTTTTCAACAGCTCCCGCATGTCGATCGGGCCACCTTCTTTTGCGCGATCTTCAGCGATCTGGAAAATAGCCCGTTCTGCCATCTCCAGCAGGTCGTCACTGTTGCGTCCTTCCGGGTTATAGGCGTTATCGGCAATTTCCTGTGAGGCGCTGATCAGACGCCGCAAAACAGCCCGTTCGTAGACAATGCCGGCATAAGCACGGATGTTCGCAACACTGGGGATGCTTTCCACCAGTTCTGTCAGGTAGGGTATTCCGCCACAGTCGCTTAGCAGGCTGCGGCGCTCCAGTTCGCCGGCCAGTGTCACCGGATCAAACGGGTTGGACTGCTTGGCCAGTTCCTCGATGCATTCGAAGATTTTTCTGTGTGCGGGATTATAAAAATCTACTGCGCCGATTTTTTCTGCGACATGATCCCAGGCATCGTTGTCCAGCATCAGACCGCCCAGTACTGACTGTTCCGCCTCGATCGAATGCGGAGGGGTCTTCAGGCTGGCCATGGCCTCGTCAATGGGCAGTTCGGGATGATGGGCTGCTTCCAACATAGATACGTTGTCGACTGATCAAAAAAAGAAAAGAAACCTTAATACTACCCTTGCAGGGCAGGAAAACAACAAAGGTTATCAGATTGGCTGGGGCGAAAAAAAAACGCCTGTGCAGGCACAGGCGTTTTTCACATCACAGGTGTGATCGAAAACGATTACTCGGCTTCGATGAATACCTTGACGCTAGATGCTACGTCGGAGTGCAGCTGTACAGCGATGTCGTACTCACCAACCATACGGATAGGACCGGTAGGCATACGAACTTCGCTCTTGGCCACTTCAACGCCGGCAGAAGTGATGGCGTCAGCCAGGTCACGGGTGCCGATGGAACCGAACAGCTTGCCTTCATCACCGGCCTTGGCAGTGATGGTCAGCTCGATTTCAGCCAGGGAGGCAGCACGCTTCTCGGCTTCAACCAGCTTGGCGGCAGCCGCCTTTTCCAGCTCTGCACGACGTGCGTCGAAATCAGCAATGTTAGCCTTGGTGGCAGGCACAGCCTTACCGAAAGGGATCAGGTAGTTACGACCGTAACCGGCCTTGACCTTAACCTGAGTACCCAGATCGCCCAGATTGGCGATTTTTTCCAGAAGAATAACTTCCATCTCGCTTACCTCTTAATCTACCTTGAACCTGTTGAACAGTGCATCGATTTAACCTTGCATCCTGTTTTCGAGGCGTCCCCGAAAGTCCAACAGGCTGTCAAGGCAGGCTAGCAATACAACCACAGGGTAAAATGCGAGCAGCAGCACATAAAATGGCAGCAGCCAGGCCTTGCCAAATCCACGCAGCCCCGCGAGACCATGCATCAGCGCAATACCTGCGACCAGTAATGGCATCAGCAGGACTGGCTGTATCGCGGCGGTGACCAGGCTGGTGCTGGACATGGCCAGAAGCCACAGTCCCAGCAGTACAACGGTCACCATCGGCGTCAGGCGCAGGCGATGAAACTCTGTCCTGAAACCGCCGGGATTATAGAGCATGGCCTGCCAGCCACGGGCCAGAATCAACGCCAGTACGGCGCCACCGGCAATAATGAAGCTGGCTGTCCGGACAAAGCTGGTTTCCAGCAGTGTCAGGATCTGTTCCTGGCTGAGATTGGCACCCTCGGGAAACAGTGTCTCGAGGTTCGGACCATACAGCTGCCGCAGGATCTCCATGGCATGGGCAACCTGTGGTGCGTAATAGTCACTGATGACCAGCGCCATCAGGCCGCCGGCCGGTACCAGCGCCATTAACGCCACCGGCCATGAAGCCGTACGACGCAGGCTGCAGGCCATGGCCATGGTGCCTACCAGGCAGAACAACGAGGAAGGTTGCCCCATCCAGGCCCAGACGCCGGCCGGTAACAGTGCCCAGATAAAGACCTGGAGACCGTCATGCCAGCCACGACGCAGGGTTACCAATGCTACTGCTGCTGCACTCATCCAGAACATCATCGGTACAGCACAGGCGATCACTGCCACGGCAATGGCAGCGGCCCGTCCCCGCATGATCAGTTCTGCTAAAGCGCGCATACGTCCCCCCATGGGATTAAACCCGCCCGAACAACGGGCGATGAACCCGCTTAGTGGCGATCAGTGTACGGCAGCAGCGCGATGTAGCGCGCGCGCTTGATCGCAGTGGCCAGCTGGCGCTGGTAGCGAGCCTTGGTACCGGTGATGCGGCTGGGTACAATCTTGCCGGTTTCGGTAACATACGCCTTCAGGGTGTTCAGGTCCTTGTAATCAATTTCCTGTACGCCTTCAGCGGTAAAACGGCAGAATTTCCGGCGGCGGAAGTAACGTGCCATAACGACGTCTCCTCAAATGGTTCTTTTCAGAACGTTATTCGTAACGGTGTGATAATCCGCGACGGATTACTCTGCGGACTCTTCAGACGCTGCAGGTGCTTCAACAGCTTCTTCAGAACGCTCACGACGGTCTTCACGGCGCTCACGACGGTCGTCACGACGCTCTTCCTGCTGCATCATGATGGACTGTTCGGTGATCGCTTCGTTACGACGGATAACCATGTTACGGAGAACGGCGTCGTTGAAACGGAAGGTGTTTTCCAGTTCAGCCAGTACGTCGTTGCCGCATTCGATGTTCAGCATGACGTAGTGAGCCTTGTGGATCTTGTTGATCGGGTAAGCCAGTTGACGGCGGCCCCAGTCTTCCAGGCGGTGGATGGTACCGTTGCCTTCAGCGATGACCTTCTTGTAACGGTCGATCATGGCAGGTACTTGTTCACTCTGGTCCGGATGTACCAGAAATACGATTTCGTAATGACGCATTGTAGCTCCTTACGGGTTAAACAGCCTTCCAGGAACCAGGACAAACCCGCTTCCGGTAAGGCAAGGAGTTGGAACCAGCTAAACGCCAGTTCCGGACTTCATAGAAGAATCGCGCATTCTAGAGAAGGACAGGGCGTCACGCAATAGTGGAAGGTTAAAGTTTGACCAGTTTTTTGCTGTGTTTCGGCATTTGCGGACACGGAAGGAAATGAAGGCTGAAAGGCGAACCTGACAGCCTGTGAATTAGCTTTTTTGGTCCATCATTTGTTTGTAACGGATACTCCAGTCAGTGGCCCAGGTGAACAGGTCGCTGGCCGGCATGGATTTGCCAATCAGGTAACCCTGACCGATGGAGCACCCGAGTTCTTCCAGCAGGAACCAGTCTTCGGCGGTTTCCACGCCCTCACCAACTGTCTTCATGCCGAGCTTTTGAGCCATTTGAATATTGGATTCCAGAATGACTTTCCGGGTTGGGTTCTCGTAGGCGCCAGTCACCAGGGATTTGTCGAGCTTTAACTCGGAGCAGGGCATTCGCTCCAGCTGGTGAAGGTTGGAGTAACCGGTACCGAAATCATCCATGGAAAGGGTAAAACCTTTCAGTTTCATGCGGGCGATGGTTTCCAGGCTGTGGGCCAGGTTTTCCATCAGCATGGATTCTGTGATTTCAAGGATCAGCTGGTCATGATCTATACCGTAGTGATCCGTGACTTCGGCCAGTTTGCCGGCCAGTGAACGATCATCGAGCATGGAGGGCGAGATGTTGATGGAAACGGCTATTTTCTTGCCCAGGTTAAGCCAGCGGTGCAGGTCTTCGGCGATGACGTGGATCTGATGCCAGGTCAGTTTATCAATAACGCCCATTTCTTCCAGGACGGGAATATATTGGTCCGGGTAGATCATGCCGTGGTCAGGATGTACCCAGCGTGACAGCGCTTCAGCCGCAAACCATTCGCCAGTTTCGATCCAGACTTTGGGCTGGTACCAGGTCATGAACTGATTGGTTGTCAGCCCCTCGATGATATCGTGGCGTGTTAGTGTATTGCTATAGGTGTCCGGATGCTTTTTGCGATGAGAGTCAAAGTACCGGTCAACGATCATTTCGGCACAGTCCCGGCTAAACGTCTGTTCAATGTTGCCAAGGACATTCAGGCCAAGTTGCTCTGCCATATCTTCCAGCGTACGAAGGACGGCGAAGTCAATGAAGTCGACAATGGCAAACGCTTCTGAAAGCTGCTGCTCACCCAGGTGACGGAGCAACTCAATGCCGTCCATGGGGGTCATATCCAGCTGGCTAAAGACAATATTGACCGGCTCCGGGTAGTTGACGATCTTTTCCAGGCAGTCCTGTCCACTGTTGGCACTTAATACCTGCTGGCAGCCGATATCCTCGAGTACCTTTACGGCCATGGCCCGTTGAAAGTCATGCTTTTCAACGACCATTACTATCAGTTCGGAGGGGTTGTTGTTCATCGCTCCCCTCCCAGAAAAGACGGCGGCTCGATAACCACGCGATAGGCGTCTGGCTCGCGCAGGGCGACGGGGGCTTCAACCGCATCAATAATGGCGTCACGTAACTGGTCGGAGGTGACCGGGCGGGTCAGGCAGCTATGCACCTGCAGGACACTGGCCATATCAGGCAAGCCGGGTTTGTCCCGGTGTGTCAATAAAACGGCAGGAATATCACGAACACAGCCAGCCTTTCCCGAACGAATCAGGTAGAGCAGGTCTGTTGCGTCCGGGCGTATGGCCTGGTCGCAAAGCATGAGGTGGTAATGGTCCCGGTGCAGCGCATTAATGGCGCCCTGGGCGCTTTCCACGGCCAGTATACGGGCACAGCGCTCACCCTTGAGCATGCAGACCAGAATCCGCCGCAGTAATTCCCGCTCTGCGACGACAAGAATGCTGAAATCCCTAAGATCCCTCTGGATTGTCATGGCTATCCCTGCTGCCAGTGAACCACGGGGTCAGTGGTTCAGGTTGGATCCTGCAGCCCTTCCATGGGCTACAGATGGCGAAGCAGCCTTCCTCTGGCAGCTCCGCCTAAATGGCTATCGGCCATTCAAATCCAGTCTTCAGGCACCGGTTTTCAACCGGGTCCATTCCCGGGTGATGGTGCGCTTGACCTTGTTGGGCAGGGGCTTGAACAGGAACAGGTTCTGTTCGACTTCAGCGGGTGGGTAGACGCCCTTGTTATCCCGCAGTTTGGCGTCAACCAGCGGTGTGGCGGCCTTGTTCGGGTTGGCAAAGTAAACGTAGTCGGTGACACCGGCGATAACCTTGGGCTCCATCATGTAGTTGATGAAGCGATAGGCGTTCTCCTTGTTGGTGGCATCGGCAGGAATGGCCATGACATCGTAGGAAATGGCAGCACCTTCCTTCGGAATGCTGTACGCGACGTTTACGCCGTTTTTGGCGTCATGAGCGCGCTCATCGGCCATGAACATGTCGCCGGACCAGCCAAGCGCCACACAGATATCGCCATTGGCCAGGTCAGAGATGTACTTGGAGGAGTGGAAGTAAGTGATATAAGGTGCCACTTTGGCCAGTTTCTCCGCCGCCAGCTTGTAGTCCTTCGCGTTTTGGGAGTTGGGATCCTTGCCCATGTATTTCAGGACTGAGGGCAGCACTTCGGTGGGGGCATCCAGAAACGCCACGCCGCACTGGGAGAGCTTTTTCATGTTCTCAGGCTCAAAGATCAGCGCCCAGCTGTCCACTGGAGCATCTTTGCCCAGATACTGCTTCACCTTTTCAGGGTTGTAACCAATACCCGTTGTCTGGGCCAGGTAGGGAATCGCGTACTGGTTGCCCGGATCCACGGAATCCAGCAGTTTCATGGTCTGTGGATCGATATTCTTGACGTTGGCCAGTTTGGATTTGTCGAGCGGAGAATAGACGCCAGCCTTGATCTGGTGGGCCAGAAAGTCGTGGGATGGAAAAACAACGTCGTAGCCACTGTGCCCGGACAGCAGCTTGGCTTCCAGGACTTCATTACTGTCATAGACATCGTAAACGGCATCAATGCCGGTTTTCTTTTCGAACTCAGGTACGGCATTAGGCGAAATGAATTCGCTCCAATTGTAGATGTACAGGTTATTGCTGGTATTGGCGGAAGCCGATAACACCGGCACGGCAACCGCCAGCAGGCATGACTTGAAGAGACGGGTAAAGTTCATGGCGCCCTCGCTACAGAGTAAGGCTGAATTAACAGTACCGGGTACCCAGGTGCAGGGTGCAGGCCTGGATCGGGATGGGCGCTCTTTATAGAGGGTTTTACGGATAGTGCAATCCGTAGATTAACTGACGGGCGTTCCATTGGAGCGCCCGTCGGGAGGGATTAGCTGGCTGCAGCGGGTGCTGCACAGCTGTCATTGCTGACGGTTGCAGGGGCTTCTGAAGCTGTGCTGATGAATTTACCCAGCATGGTGAACACAATGGTCAGGATGATGCAGGTAAAGCTCAGCCACATGTACGGCAGGTAGGCGAGTGTTGGGACGCCCAGTACGCCGGCCATGAAGATACCGTTGTCGCTCCAGGGCACCATGCCGCTGGTCAGCGTGCCGCCAAACTCCGCGTTACGGGACAGCATTTTGCGATGCAGACCCAGGCGGTCGTAGTTTTTAGACATAATCTTCGGGGTCAGGATCAGCGACACATACATGGCGCTGCCAAAGATGTTGGCCAGGAATGCCGTGAACAGGGTGGACACCGTCAGGTTGCTGGCGTTGGTGATGAAGGCGCTCATCTTGTCCGCAATGACCTGCAGGATGCCCACACGATCCAGCAGACCGCCAAAGCCGAGGCCGAAGATGATCACGGCAACAGATCCCAGCATGGAAGCAATACCGCCACGGCTCAGGATGTTGTCAATGAAATCAACACCAGACGTGATGCTGAACGGGCTCCAGGCGCTCTGCACGGCAGAGATCAGGTCTTTGTGCTGGAAGGCGATGGCCCAGATCACACCCAGTACGGCGCCAAAACTAATGACCGGGAAAGACGGCTTTTTGTTCGCCAGCAAGGCGATAACCAGCACGACTGGCACAAAGGCCATGGGGCTGATGTTAAAGCTCTGTTCCAGGGCGAGCATGACGGTTTCAACCTGCGCCATGTCGACGTTGCCGCCATACTGCATGCCGGCAAAGGTGAACATGATGGCGGTGAGAATGTAGCTGGTCAGGCTGATTGGCAGCATGCCCTTGATATGCTCAAAGGTTTCCACGCCGGACATACTGGAGGCCAGGATCACACTGTCAGACAACGGAGACAGCTTGTCACCAAAGTAAACGCCGGACAGGACGGCGCCGGCAACCAGCGGCAGCGGAATGCCCAGACCTTCACCGATACCCATCATGGCAATACCGGCGGTACCCGCTGCGCCCCAGGAAGTCCCTGTGGACAGTGCGGTTACGGAACAGATGATCAGGGTGGCCAGCAGGAAGATGGAGGGATGAATGATCTTCAGGCCGTAGTAAATGATCCCGGGCACAATACCGCCGGCAATCCAGGTGCCGACCAGTGCGCCGACGGCAATCAGAATCAGGATGGCGCCCATCCCTTTGGAAATTCCCTGGGTGGCGGCCTCTTCGAGATCTTTGTAGTTATGGCCAAGCCAGATGCCCAGCGCCATGATGATAAACCAGGCGATGTAGAGAGCGAGCTGAATGGGGAGATTCAGCAGGGAGGTAAAGGAAAACGCCAGGCCAAGAAAGCCGGCAAGGCAAATAATAATCTGCGTGATTGTCGGTAGTCTTGTGTGTTTCTGCATCCAGTCCTCTCAGGCTTTATAAAATGGAGTGTGGGAGGTTGGCGGAAGTCTATCAGTGTGAAACCGGCAAAAACCCTTCGGGGAACTTGCATATCTGCTTCGGTACGATCGTATGAAAATAGTGGATTAGACGGTTGTTTTTGTTCTTGTGTAGTGGTTATTCTGTAGTTGTTGTGTTGGATACTGTAAATTGATGTCAATTCATCCCTGTTTAGTGGAAATAGTCGTCGGATGATTTAAATTCAGTGTTTAGATGCCGAAATCAAAAAAAGAAAGTTGAATTAAAAATGTGTTGAATTAAGTGTCCATCCTCCTTGATAGGCTTAGTCTGCTGGTACGCTATCTAATACTGCCTTTAATTGTGACAGTGTATTGTGGATAGGATGATCTTTATGAAGGAAATCTGGTAGTAGTTGAGACTCAAGTGCATCAGTTAATGTCCTGGCTTCTGTTAAAGCATTTCTGGCGTGAACAAGCGTATCTTCTTGTTTTTGGATGGCTTCAGCTTTTCTTTTTCTACTTTCGTTCGCAGCTATTTTGTTTGTGTACTTTCTTAGTAACGCCCTCATGGTTTTGAGGTAGTCTTTTTGGTGCTGTGAATTGGTGATGTTCTGAGCAAAATAGTCATAGACTATTTTAATCACTTCTTTGTCGTGATCTATGAAATAGCTGTTGAGTTCTGGTGTGACCAAAACATTTCCTGCTCCATCCTTGAATTGATGGCACCATGACATTGGATCATCGCCGGGGTTAATTATCTGGTGTGAACTGTCTTGTTTCACGTAAGTGGCGCCATTCAATACCTCAGTTCTACCTTGGGACGGTATTTCAATGACATTGTTTCGGGGAATAAAATAGATAATGGTTTCCCTTGTCGGTTTATGTAGATCAGCAGGCTTTCCTGTTAGTAAAGAAATACCTTTTGCACTTTTCTTCGCGGGAGTCATGTCCTCTCTTTGAGAAACGGTTGCTATTGATACCTGACGTTGTTTTTTCGGTTGATGCGGTACTGTCTGTCCTGAAGGAATAGTGCTTGCCGGGTTATTTAGCACAGTTAACGGAATACCATGATAGGTCACAGGATTACTTGCATTATTGCTATCGTGGCTAATAGTCACTTCGCTTACCTGTTCAGTAAGCCAGGGAGACGGTGATTGGAAGTCGGTTACGGTGAACCTGGTTGGGAGACTATTGTGATTAATATCCATCAGTTTCTGTTATTTGCTTGTACTAAGACGTGTGACGAAGAAGTAGTTGAAAAGTTCATTTTTCCTTAACTCATTCGATTGTTTTTTTGAGGTTTTTTGGGGCACGTATCTGATTTTGACTCTTTAGTTAGTGAAACTATCTATCTACGATTCATCACGGTGACTTATGTGATAACGGCTAAACTTGCAGTCAATTCTCAATAGGGAAAGCTACTGGGATGTATTTATGCAGGGATAGGTGTTCAGGCTTGCTGATGAGGTAACACCGTGACTGCTTCTCTGGTAAAAAAAATCATGCCGCTTTTGGTGGCCGTCGTCGTGTGGCTGATACCGGTGCCGGATGGCTTATCCTCCGATGCGTGGTCCTATTTTTCGTTATTTCTTGGTGTAGTGGTGGCGCTGGTATTGGAGCCGGTGCCTGCAGCGGCGGTGGGACTGATTGGTATTGTGATCGCCGTTGTGTTTCGGTTGGTTGCGGTGGAGCCGGGTGCTGAGGTGACGGCCAAAGCGGCGATTAACTGGGGACTGTCGGGGTTTAAAAACAGTACGGTCTGGCTGATCTTCGTAGCCTTCATGTTTGCGTTGGGGTATCAGAAATCCGGCCTTGGGCGTCGCATCGCATTGTTTCTGATCAAGAAGCTGGGGCGAAGGAGTCTTGGGATGGGGTATGCCGTGGCGCTTGCTGATCTGGTTCTGGCACCTTTTATTCCTTCCAACACGGCACGTAGTGGCGGTACCATTTTTCCTATCGTTAACAATATTCCTGCGATCTACGGTTCAACACCTGAGCAGGAACCCGAAAAAATCGGGCGCTACCTGTGTTGGACCGGTTTTGCCGCGACGTGTGTCACCAGTTCCATGTTCCTGACCGCGTTGGCGCCTAACCTGCTGGCCATGTCGATTGTGGAAAAGCTACTTGGTACTGAGATCGGCTGGATGGTCTGGTTTACCGGATTTTTGCCTGTCGGCATTATTCTCTTTCTGCTGGTTCCATTGATCAGCTATGTCATCTGTCCGCCAACCATCAAACTGTCTGAAAGCATTCCGGATTGGGCGGGAAAGGAACTGTCTGCGCTTGGTCCACTCAGTGGTGCTGAGAAAAAGATGGCGTTGCTGGCTCTATTGGCGTTGTTGTTGTGGATATTTGGCGGCAGCCTGATGAATAGCACGACGGTCGGTTTGTTAGTCTTGTGTCTGATGATGTTGAGCGGTGTTGTGAGCTGGGATGACATTATCGGTAACAAGCAGGCATGGAACGTCCTGATCTGGTTTGCCACCCTGGTTACACTGGCCGGCGGACTTGGGCAGACAGGGTTTCTAGCTTGGTTCAGTAGTAAAGCCGGTGTCTTGTTAACCGGCTATGCACCGGAGTTGGTGATGATGCTGATGGTTATTCTGTTTTTTGTCCTGCACTATTTCTTTGCCAGTATCACGGCTCATGTCACCGCGTTGTTGCCAGTGTTTATTCAGTTATCCATCGCTGTTCCGGGCTTGTCTGAAATGAAACTTAGCCTGCTACTCTGTTTTACTTTGGGACTCATGGGCGTCATTACACCCTATGCCACGGGCCCGGGACCCATCTGGTATGGTTCCGGTTTTATTCCTGCAGGTATGTTCTGGAAGCTTGGCTTTATTATGGCTATTGTGTTTCTGGCAGCGCTGGTGCTGATCGGTTTTCCATGGGTCAATGCCATGGTGCAGTGACCCATTATTACAATGCTGTTAGTCAGTATTTGTTACGCGGGTATACACATCCCGGTTAAAGAACCAGGCGCTGATTGTGTCATGGCCTTTCTTTCTGGCGACCCAATGGGTTTCAAGGGTGCCGTCTTCCGTCAGGTAGCCAGAGATAGATAAGACAGACGGTGAACCACAGGGCTTAAAGTTAATCATCATGGAAATGGCGTTATCGTTGTAAGTTGCCAGCACCGGCAATGGGTAATCAGCGCACTCTGGGGTTACCACCACAGCGGCATGGAAAACACCTTCGATGATATCCTGTCCGGCCGGTCTGATAGAATTCACGTTGCCTAACTCCAGCGTTGAGCCACGCTGATTTTTCCAGGCACCTTGAAACGCCTGACCATTATCCGAGTGGAGTGCGCTGGCGTGACTATGGAGGCAAAAAGCGAGCAATGTTGCTGGAATGAGTGTTCGATAAGCAGACATCTATGGTTACACCTGAATCGTTCAAAGTGACTAAGCATAGATGCCTGTGAGCTATCTCGCTGGCAGCAGCGGTTTAGTAAAGTGTGAGTACCGGTTCATCCAATGCAGCGAGCTGCTCGCGAAGTTCCAGGATGTGGTCGGCCCAGTAGCGCTCGGTATTGAACCAAGGGAATGCCATAGGAAATGCAGGGTCATCCCAACGTCTGGCGAGCCAGGCGCTGTAGTTGATGATGCGCAGGGTGCGAAAATATTCAATCATATTCAGTTCTACCGGATTGAAATCGTTGAACTCCGCGTAACCGTCCATTAGTTCTGATAATTGTGCCGTTTGATTACTACGGTCGCCGGACAGAAACATCCAGAGATCCTGAATCGCCGGGCCATTAACGCAGTCATCAAAATCGACGAAGTGGAAATACTCATCACGCCAGAGGATATTTCCGCAGTGGGCGTCACCATGCAGGCGAATTAGATTGTAGTGGTATTCATTCTTGATGCGTTCAAGCTTATCAACCAGGTCATTGGTCAATGTGGTATAGGCAGGTAGCAGTAACTCCGGAATAAACTGGTTATCCAGCAGATAGGCAATGCTGTCTTTGACGAAACGCTGCAGGGTAATACCGGGTCGATGAGCAAACGGTTTGGTTTCACCGATCTTGTGGATTCGGCCCATCAGGCGACCGAGCTGAAACAGATGGTCGGGGTTATCCAGTTCCGGCGCGTGGCCACCACGGCGTGGCGTCAGCGAAAACAGGAAACCATTGTATTCGTGCAGGGTTTTACCATTATCAAGCTTCATCGGGGCGACAACCGGCAGTTCATTGTCTGCCAGTTCCAGTGTGAAGTCGTGCTCTTCCTCGATCTGCTGCCGGGTCCAGCGGCCAGGACGGTAAAACTTGGCAATAACCGGCGCATCATCTTCCAACCCCACCTGGTACACCCGGTTTTCATAACTGTTCAGCGCCAGTATTCGTGCATCGGTTAGCATGCCCGCAGACTCGACCGCATCCAGCACCGTATCGGGAGTGAGTGGGTCGTAGGGATGGTTCTGCATAGCATTGCTCATTCGGACATCCTGAGATTGTATAAAGGTGTGCTAAGTCTAAACCTTGGGGCTGTCTTCTTGCAGTCTTTTCAGATTATCAAGTGTCATGAAATGGTAGTACCTGTATAAATGATGCACAGAGATGGCTAGTGCATGAATGAATGCTGCTGTGTAATGCCAATAACGTCGCGGGAGTTGGGTAACCTTTTAAAAGCATGCCAGGATATGGGCGGGATAGTAGTGTTGCTTGTAGTGACAATTTTATCCTCAGAGATGGCCAGATATTCACCTGAGTAATGAATGATATGTTGGTTGGACCAGAACCATTTTTGATGGATGTTGAGAGAGCAAGGCTGTAATGACAACGTATTATTATCTTTTGTCAGGCAATGGTCGGGCTGTGCTGCAGAGTGGTAGCGTTGTTGATTGTCCATTCCCCAGATTTGCTGTTGGGAAAGTACGCAAGGAGTAAGGCCGATCATGTGCTCATTATGATTTTGATTGTCTACTGCGCTAAGGCATAGGCCTGATGGCGCACCAGCCTTGTCAGTTTCCAGGGATGCATACGACTCAGGCCTGAAAATAGTGGAGCCCCAGTTAATAGTGATTTTTTGCCTGAGATGAAGAGTGGTTCCTGTTTGTTGCCAATCATCATGGTTTTGGAAAAGAAACTGATAACGAATACGCCCCTCAAGTGCGACAGGTTTGACTGAGGCGGTTAATGTAAAAGTAGATGGTGTGTTTTTGTCTGCAGAAGTCTGAAATGTTGCTGAAAATCCAGGAATGAAATGGGCATAGGCGGCAGGTGAAAAGTGTACATCATCAAAAAACCAGTCATTATTCCATAGAGGGGCTGCTGTATGAGTCCGCCATAAGTGGCTGTATTGATCAAATTGCCGACTCCATAACCAATATGCCCTGGCTTTTGGTGTGCTTTTGGAGAGGTTAATCACGTCATATTCTTCATTTCTATAGGTAACAGAACGCTCGCTGATATAGTGGTTTCCAATTTGTATGGCACTCCTTGGCATGCGCCAGTGTGATGGGATGTCTGCATAGATAGGTTCACGCCATTCGTTGGGATTGATCGAATAGCGTTGAAAATAATCATCTTTGTGCATCAAGTTGCCATATCTGTCATAGGTATAGCTGCAGTCAGGATCAAGAACCAATCTTATGAGGTGGCTGGTAATGGCTCTACCGTCAGTGGTCTCTACAAGTAGTTTTTCTATAGGACGGCCTTTATTATCCAGAACGTGGATGTGTGTATAACTGGCATCTGAGTCTATGGATGTTGAGCTGCTGTAGCCACTGGCATCTGAGTCTTCGGATGAGCTGCTGTACACACTGGCATCTGCGTCTAAGGATGGATGGCTGTAGTCACTGGCATCCGAGTCTTCGGATGAGCTGCTGTCATCATCAAGAAATGTTTGTTGTTGATCACCATGAATCTGAGTTGCTGTGACATGTGTAAATACTCCAATAGCAAGTTTTGTTACTGAGTGGATCTTTGACCATCTGGGGCGATTGGGTGGAATGGTATTGTATAGGCGAACCTGATCATCATCAGAGGCGATCTCTATGGCGTAGTGATCTGCAATTGGGCCATACCAGGTATCTCGATCAGTCCAACTGAGAAAGCGGGTGTGCTTATGTATAGGGCGATCAGTCAGGTACCAGCCAGCACCCCCTGTTGATTCTGGATCCATGGTAATACGAAAGTATTTTGAATTATCTGTAGCGCTATTGGGGGGATCAATAGAACGGATCAGGTCAATGATGAAAAAGAGGGAAACACTGGCGTTGTTATCACAGGCGTCTGCCAGGTTATCAGACCATGATGACGTTTTTGGGATGATGTTGTCCTGAAGTCCGCTGCCGACTAAGCAGGGAAAGTTAATATAGCGAAGCTCCACAGGGATAGAAATCTCTGGGCGCCAATCCATAGGCCAGGTGATGGATCGTTGATGATTGTCCTTATTTGTTTGATCCAGCCATGTATCCAGTATTTCAGTTGATGCCCGGATGACTTTTTCTACTGGATTGTCGCTACTCCCTTTTGGCCTTATAGGGCTTTTGTTTGGGGGGGGAAACGAGATTGATTTAATTTCAGGCATGTCATGGCGGTTTCTCCGAGTGAAAATGATATCACCTGAAAGCGAAATTCCCGTTATATCGGCGCATATCCTTTCTTGCTCATTTTTTTTGTTTTCTGAGGCGTCGAGAACAATAAGGTTTCCATGCAGGAAAGCACTTTTTGCATAGGCTAATTGATCAGTAGAAAGTGTATTCGTTGTATTTATATAGGTGAGTCCGGATGGGTCATTCAGAAGATCCTGATATTTATTGATGACGCCAAACATGGCTTGTTTTGAAAGTGTGATGCCGTAATCACTGGGATCATTAATTAATGTAAACGCGGGATGTATAGTTGCATTACATGATTTATAAAGAAACAGGTTTAATGAGAGTATGAGAAGTATTACCAGTTTCCAGCAGATAACAAGGTGATGCATATGAGGAAGTGAGTCGCAAGGTTTCATAAAGTATCTGTCAGTACGTTCTTAGGTGGGTGTTCTGGCGATACACCAGACATCAACTGTTTTGGCATCATGCTGTTTCAGCAGGCGGCTTAACTCATCAACGGTAGCGCCAGTGGTCACAATGTCATCAAACAGAGCGATATGACGATAATGAATTTCTGAACACGAAAAACTATTCCTTACATTCCTTCGACGTTGCGTTGGTGTTAAATCCAATTGAGGCTGGGTTGCCTGCTGTCGGGTCAGTGATTTGTGGTCCATAGGAATTTTCATGTGCCGGCTGATATGTCGGGCTAAAACGGTTGATTGATTGTAGCCACGTTTCAATAGTCGGCCGCGGTGCAGTGGTACTGGCAGAATCACTTCGGGTAGTGGTTCAGAGCGATAATGTTTCTGAAGAGTTTCTGCCATCAAGTTGGTCAGTGGAAGGCTGAAAGCCAGATCGGCGTTATATTTCAGCTGTTGCAATATGTTGGATACCGGTGGTTGATAAAGCAAAGCGGCCGTACAGCTGTCAAATGATCGCCCTTGTTTCTGGCAGATACCGCATAAATGGCTATCACCAGGGTGAGGTAAGGGATTACTGCAGAGAGTGCAGGCATGCTGGATACGAGGCAGGCTGTCCCTGCAGCCTTTGCAAAGTCTTTCCGGCCACTGGCAGGCACCCCGGCATAACAGACAGGACAATGTAATCAATGATTGCAGTTTGTGTTTCAGGGATTGGATCATGTTATTTCTTGCTAAGATTGTTGGTCATATATCGTCCATGATGAGCAAGCAGTGTGGTACAAAGTCAGGCTAGTTGCAGAAAAGCGTGAACATTTTTGCTGGTTAATAAATAGCCTTCTGTCAACCTATGGTGTACTGGGTCGGTTGACAGTGGCGCATGCCGTCATACAATGCGAACCATAACGCTGGTTTCGGCTCGAACCGGGACGGCATCAGAAGCAGATAATGACGACAGCCGAAGGCCACGATGAATAATACCGACAGCCTGGTCCGCAGCGACTGGACCCTTGATGAAGTCGAGCAACTTTTCACCCTTCCTTTCAGTGATCTGATGTTCCGCGCCCAGCAGGTGCACCGGCAGTACTTTGATCCGAACCGGGTTCAGGTCAGCACCCTGTTATCCATCAAGACGGGCGCCTGTCCGGAAGACTGCAAGTATTGTCCCCAAAGTGGCCATTACAACACCGGGCTGGACAAGGAAAAGCTGATGCAGGTTCAGAAGGTGCTGGAAGAGGCGGAACTGGCGAAGAAAGCCGGTGCAACCCGTTTCTGCATGGGCGCGGCCTGGAAAAATCCGCCAGCGAAAGATTTCCCCTATGTGTTGAAGATGGTGGAAGGCGTCAAGCAGCTGGGGCTGGAAACCTGCATGACCTTGGGTAAGTTGACTCAGGAGCAGACGCAGGCGCTGGCTGAAGCCGGTCTGGATTATTACAACCACAACCTGGATACCTCGCCGGAGTTCTACGGCAGCATTATCACTACACGTACCTATTCCGACCGTTTGAAAACATTGTCGTATGTTCGGGATGCCGGCATGAAAATCTGCAGCGGGGGTATTGTAGGCATGGGCGAAACCATTCGTGACCGTGCCAACCTGCTGATTCAGCTGGCCAATCTGCCTGAGCATCCGGAAAGTGTGCCGATCAATATGCTGGTCAAAGTAGAGGGAACGCCGCTGGATCATGTGGAAGATATTGATCCATTCGACTTTGTTCGCTGTATCGCCGTTGCCCGGATCATGATGCCGAAGTCCCATGTTCGCTTGTCTGCCGGCCGCGAGAACATGAATGAAGAGATGCAGGCGCTGACCTTCCTCGCCGGTGCCAACTCTATTTTCTATGGTGAAAGACTGCTGACCACGCCGAACCCTGAAGCCCAGAAAGACATGCAGTTGTTTAAACGGTTGGGCATCAAGCCAGAAGAACGGGAAGAGTGCCAGTCTGAAGCGGAGCAGGAAGTCCGACTGCAGGAACAGATTCAGGCTCAGCAAGATAGCGAATTCTTCTACAACGCAGCGCAGGCGTAAGCCCATGACAGCCTTTGCGCTGGATGCGGCGCTGGCGGAGCGCCGTGAGCAGTCGTTGTATCGGCAGCGTCTGCTGGTGGACGGGCCACAGGAGCCGGAGTTAATGGTAGACGGTCAGTGTTGTCTGGCTTTCTGCAGTAATGATTACCTTGGCTTGGCGAACCACCCTGACGTTATCAACGCGTTTAAAAAAGCGACTGATATCTACGGTGTAGGGGGCGGCGCGTCTCATTTAATAGTCGGCCATAGTCGTGCGCACCATCAGCTGGAAGAGGAATTGGCTGAATTCACCGGGCGCTCGCGCGTACTGCTGTTCTCAACAGGCTATATGGCGAACCTTGGTGTCATCAGTGCACTGCTGGGTATTAGCGATGCTGTTTTTCAGGATCGCCTGAACCACGCCTCCCTGTTGGATGCTGGACGACTGTCCGGTGCGCGTTTCCAGCGTTATCTCCACGCAGACTGCGAAAATCTCGAGCAGCGCCTGATGCGTTCAACGGCACACCGGAAGCTGGTGGTAACCGACGGCGTGTTCAGTATGGATGGTGATATTGCGCCATTGCGTGAACTATCAAAACTGGCTCGCTCCCATGATGCCTGGTTGATGGTAGATGATGCCCACGGCTTTGGTTGCCTTGGCAATGAAGGTCGTGGTTGTGCAGATTATTTTGATTTATCGCAGGATGATCTACCTGTGCTGATGGGCACACTGGGCAAAGCTTTTGGCACAGCCGGTGCTTTTGTAGCGGGCAGTGAGGCGTTGATAGAAACCCTGGTACAGTTTGCCAGAACCTACATTTATACCACCGCCATGCCGCCAGCGATTGCTGAGGCTACCCGTGTCAGTCTCAATATCGTGCGTAAGGAATCCTGGCGACGTGAGCATCTGACAACTTTGATTCAACGGTTTCGCTCTGGGTGTGAAACACTCGGTATTCGGTTGATGCCATCGTCTACCCCCATACAGCCGATTGATGTCGGCTCGGCTGACCGGGCATTAGAAATGAGTCGTGCGCTTGCGGATAACGGTATTCTGGTCACCGCCATCCGGCCGCCGACGGTACCACAGGGTAGTGCCCGTTTACGGGTAACCTTCAGTGCAGCACATACTCCGGAACAAGTAGATCGCTTATTGACGACCTTGGAAGAGGTTGTTCGAAAAGTACCAGAGGTGGAGGTATGAAACAGCGGATCGTTTTGATCGCGGGTTGGGGGATGCCTTCCGCGGTGATGCAGCCGCTGGTGGATAAGCTATCAGGCCGTTATACAGTCAATGTCGTTTCTTTGCCGGGTTTTAACGAGCAGGGAATGATAGTTGATACTGTCAGTTGGCCAGCCATGATTGATGCATTATCCAACTATCTGGGTGGCGATTCAGTAATTCTGGTGGGTTGGTCAATGGGCGGACAATTGGCCACCTTGTTTGCCGCTATGTATCCCCATCAGGTTAAGGGACTACTGACACTGACATCCAATCCCTGCTTTGTACAACGCGACGATTGGCAGGATGGGATGCCTGAAACTGTTTTTGCTGAATTTGAGCATGGAGTATCTGTGTCGTGCTCTCAGACACTGAAGCAATTCGCAATGCTCTGTTCTCAAGGGGGAGAACAGCAACGAGAAACCGTGAGATTTATTCGGAAGGTTCTGGTCGATTGGGAGCCTGACGCTGAGCAATTGTCGTCACTTCTGACATTACTCCGAGAGGCAGATACACGCTCGCAGCTTGCTGATTTGACCTGTCCGGTAACGCATTGGGTTGCTGAGCAGGATGCGCTGGTACCGTTCTCGTTAAGCCGAGCGCTATCTGAACGTTATCCAACACACATCATTAAAGCCGTTGAAGGAGGACATACCTTCTGGTTGGAAACACCTGACATTATTGTCAGCGATATCGATAAACTGGTGCGGGGGAACGCATGATCCAATACAAAGAAAGCGCTCTTTACCCACGACACCGGCAGCGAATAGCGGAGAATTTCAGCCGGGCTGCCAAAACGTACGACAGTGCTGCAACGTTGCAACGGATTGTGGCTCGCAAGGCCATGCTTGGTCTGCCTTCGGTGTTGGAGTTGGAACGCGTTCTTGATCTTGGTTCGGGAACCGGAAGCCAGACGGTGGAACTGCAGCAGCGCTATCCCGGGGCGCAGGTTGTCGGTATGGATATGGCCATGGGCATGCTCCAGCATGCTCAACGACAGTTATCGGAACCCGCGTTTTCATGGTGTGCCGGCGATATTGAAGCTTTGCCATTTGCGAGTGATTGTTTTGATCTGGTGTTTTCCAGCCTGGCAATCCAGTGGTGTGAATCGTTGACCTCTGTTTTGCAGGAAGTGCAGCGTATCCTGAAACCGGGTGGTTATTTCGTTTTTTCTTCACTGGCAAGCGGCAGCCTGATGGAGCTGGCCCAGGCATGGCGCAAGGTCGACGGCTACAGCCACATCAACCATTACGAAACCCTGGATGTCCAGACGCAGCAAGTCGCAGCCAGTGGTTTTGAATCAGGTTCCCTGAAACAGCAGGCGGAAGTATTGCACTACCCAGATGTGAACGTATTGCTGAAAGAGTTACGGGCGCTAGGTGTGAATACGGTGACGGAAGGGGCTCGGCAGGGATTGATGACGCGACGTCGTTTACTGGCCTTCCGCGATGCTTATGAAACATTACGTGTGCCTGCAGGCCTGCCACTGACGTATCAGGTGGTGTACGGCGTGCTGCGCAAACCTCGTTGATTAACACAGGATGCTGTATGCCTAAAGCGTATTTTGTCACAGGAACGGATACGGATGCCGGTAAAACCCTGGTGAGTTGTGGCCTGCTGGAAAAAGCACGGCAGAAAGGATTGACGACAGCTGCAGTAAAGCCAGTATCCGCCGGTTGCGAAGAGACTCCCGAGGGGCTGCGAAATGGTGATGCTCTGGCACTGCAGCAGGTGATGACCATGGAGATGCCTTATGAACAGGTGAACCCGGTCGCTTTCCTTCCCCCTATAGCACCACATATTGCTGCGCAGGACGCTGGCCGTATGATTACTGCTGATCGATTGGCTGGCATCTGTCGTGGTGTATTGATGAAACGGGCGGATTTCACTCTGCTGGAAGGTGCTGGTGGCTGGCGGGTACCGCTGAATCCCCGGGAAACTCTGGCGGATCTGGCGCGTATGCTGCAGTTGCCGGTTATCCTAGTTGTTGGCATGAAACTGGGTTGTCTGAACCATGCCCTGCTGACGGCAGAAGCGATTCGACGGGATGGTCTGACCATCGCCGGTTGGGTGGCCAATTCGGTAACGCCGGATATGGCTCGGCTGGTGGAAAATACCCTCACTCTGGAAGGTGAACTCGGCGCTCCCTGCCTTGGAGAAGTCCCTTATCTTGATACCGCAACCCCTGCTGTTGCCGCAGAATACCTGAATTTGCCCGTCTGATTGTTTGCATCAGGGACCTTAACTCCCGCTTAACGATCTGAAGAAGTAAGGCTAAATTGAATGAAGAGAGCGTCCCCTGTGCTCTTCAGGCAAAA
>NZ_BAABFL010000460.1:0-39777 GCF_039540975.1 Kistimonas scapharcae | reverse complement strand
GGGTCATTGATTACTCACTGACCACCCCCTGTTTAAGTTGGAAATTTCAGAAGAGGCGACAACTATGCTGGCACAGGGGGGACCGCATACCGGCAGCGCCCGTGAAACCTTGCTAATGAATGTTGGTCCGTGTTTATCATGGGATGAAAAGATCGACAATTTTATCTTCTTCAGCCTGTTAGCGGGCATGGATTTTGCGATGCTTACGGGACCTGATGTTTACAAGCGGCTCCGGCGGCTGGCTTTTTATATGAAAGCTATTTTACCTGATCCACGTATTCTCAGCTTCTTACTCCATAACGCGACCAGTGGTTATTTCTCTATAAGGCACGTCGCAAGGTTACTGCGGGGAGAGGCGCTGGATGAGAAAGACTGCCAGGAAATACTGACTCAAATACTAAAATATGAATATATGCCAGAGGATAGTGCAGTCAAGCAACTGTTCACTAAACTTTCAGCGGCATCAAGGAAACGTGAGAATGATATAGTTGCGGGTGCCCTTACCAGTTTGCTGGATGCGCTTGATGTGGACTAGGCCGGTACATATCGAGAAATCCCTTGAACCATACTCATATCAATATTGGATGATTTTCATGTGCCAGCACGGTTGGGTTGCGTTAGAATCCTGCCTGCTTCCACCTTACATCGACACAGGGGAGATTGATGTTTACCACGGACATGACCATTGCGGAGTTCGATCCTGAACTGAAGGCGGCGATCGACGCTGAAGCTATACGTCAGGAAGAGCACATTGAGCTGATTGCCTCTGAAAACTACACCAGTCCCCGGGTGCTGGAAGCCCAGGGTACGGTACTGACGAACAAGTACGCCGAAGGCTATCCCGGCAAGCGCTACTATGGCGGTTGCGAGCACGTGGATGTGGTGGAGCAGCTGGCGATTGATCGTGCGAAAGCCCTGTTTGATGCGACCTACGCCAACGTTCAGCCCCACTCCGGCTCACAGGCCAACGCGGCGGTTTTCATGGCCCTGGTAAAACCGGGCGATAAAGTGCTGGGCATGAGCCTGGCCCACGGCGGCCATCTGACCCATGGTGCCAGCGTCAGTTTCTCCGGCCGTATTTACGATGCCGTGCAGTATGGCCTGAATGCTGAAACCGGTGAGATTGATTACGATGAGGTCGAGCGGCTGGCCCTTGAGCACAAGCCGAAGATGATCATCGGTGGTTTCTCCGCCTACTCCAAGGTGGTCCACTGGCAGCGCTTCCGTGATATTGCCGACAAGGTCGGGGCTTACCTGCTGGTGGATATGGCGCATATTGCCGGTCTGGTGGCCGCGGGTGTGTATCCGTCTCCTGTCCCGTTTGCGGACGTTGTCACCACGACAACCCACAAAACACTGGGCGGCCCACGCGGTGGCCTGATCCTCTCTGCCCGTGCCGATGAAGACCTGCAGAAGAAACTGAATTTCGCTGTATTTCCGGAATCCCAGGGCGGCCCGCTGTGCCACGTGATTGCGGCCAAGGCAGTCTGCTTCAAGGAAGCCATGAGCGATGACTTCAAGGCTTACCAGGCGCAGGTGGTCAGGAACGCCCAGGCCATGACCCGGGTGATGATGGAGCGCGGCATCAAGATTGTGTCTGATGGCACCGAAGATCACCTGTTCCTCGTGGACCTGATCGGTAAGGACTATACCGGTAAAGATGCAGAAGCAGCCCTGGGCAGCGCCTACATCACTGTGAACAAGAACGCGGTGCCGAATGATCCCCGTTCACCCTTCGTCACCAGTGGCCTGCGTCTGGGCACCCCGGCGATTACCCGTCGTGGATTCACCGAGCAGGATGCGGCGGAACTGGCTGGCTGGATCTGCGATATCCTCGATAACATCAACGATGAGCAGGTCATCGCGTCTGTGAAGGAAAAAGTGCTGGCAATCTGTGCGCGTTTGCCGGTATACGGAAAGTAAGTGAGATGAAACATGGCCTGGGAGAAATTTCAGGCCTCCTCCCCAACGCTGTTTGTCTTGTAATGAATAAAGCCGATGGATGCCTGTCTGCTATTCACGATATGACATTAATGGTTATGTGTGCGCTGAAAATACATTGAAGTACTGTCACGCAATACATGCGTTGGTAAGTTCACTGAATCCGGCTGTATTTTCACATCAATAAGCCAAATAGAAATACCGCCAATAGGTCGTGTTGGCTAAAAAGTTGAGCTGTAATGGCTTTTATTGCTGACAATTCACTTAGACTTGTATCTTGTGACTGCTAACCGTTAGTATCACATTCACACCCCTCTAAACGGTTCATAGATCAGCACTATGCATTGCCCCTTTTGCAACGCCGATGACACCAAGGTGATTGATTCCCGACTGGTTGCCGAAGGCACCCAGGTGCGCAGGCGCCGTGAATGCCTGACCTGTTCTGAGCGCTTCACCACCTATGAAAGTGCTGAGCTGGTTATGCCCCGTATCGTCAAGCAGGACGGTTCCCGGGAGCCGTTTGATGAAGAGAAACTCCGGGCCGGGCTGCTGCGGGCGCTGGAGAAACGGCCGGTCAGTACGGAGCGTATCGAAGAGGCGATCAGCCGGATTGAGCACCGCCTGCGAGCCACAGGGGAGCGGGAAATCAATTCGCGCATGGTAGGGGAGGAAGTGATGTCCGCCCTGCAGGAACTGGATGAAGTGGCCTATATCCGATTTGCTTCGGTGTATCGCCGGTTCCAGGACCTGACCGAGTTCCGTGAGGAAATTGACCGTCTGGAAAAAGAACCCGGCACGCATCACCGTTCTGTGGAAAAAGAGCGTTAAGTGTTTTGTTTCATTGTCATCGGGTAATAAGCGTCATCTCTGCACGGAAACCTCATCAGCAACAGGGTTTCCTGTTGTGACCCAGCTTCACCCTCCCGCGAAAACAGGCCGTTTCGGGATTTATCCGCAGTATGCGTTTACAGCAACTCAATGCCTTCCGGGCAATTATCACTAACGGTTCAGTCACGGCTGCGGCCCAGAAACTGGCGATTACCCAGCCCGCGGTTACCCGGTTAATCCATAGCCTGGAAAACGACCTGGGCTTTATGCTGTTTGACCGCAGCCATAAACGCCTGGTGCCGACACCGGATGCCCGGGTGCTGTTTAAGCAGATTGATGAGATTGGTCAGCGGCTTGAACAGCTGGATGACGCCATCCAGGCGATTCGTAATAAACCCAGTGGCAGCCTTCACATTGCAGCCATGCCGATGCTGTCGATCAGCTTTATTCCCCGTTTGCTCGGTGCTTTTATTGACCAGGAGTCGTTGCTGGTCACGTTGAGGAATTACCGTTCAGAACAGGTATGCAGTCACGCGGAGCTGCAATTATGTGATATAGGATTGGCCATCCTGCCGGATGACCATCATTTGCCCGCCTGTGTCGACCGGGTACGGTTTTGTGGTGAACAGGTTTGCCTGATGCCGGCGAACAGTGAGTTATCCAACCAGTCGGTGATTACACCATCCATGCTGGCGGGTAAGCCGATGATTGGTTATGAGCACCAGGAAACGCAGGCGGTGATTGATGCCAGCTTCTGGTCGGCAGGCGTCAGCTATCGAAAAGTCGCGGAAGCATCGTTTGCCTATGCGGTGGGCAGCATGGTAGCGGCCGGATTGGGCTATGCCGTCGTGGATCCATTTACCGCTATCCAGCTGGCTGAGCTGGGGGTGGACTTTAAACCGTACCGCCCATCACTTCCTTTTCATTTTGATATTTTGCTACCGGTCAGTCGTCCGCTTTCCCGGTTGGGTGCGGAGTTTCTGGGCTGCTTTTTTCGATGTGTCCATGAAGAGGGCATCTGTTACCAGCTGGAACTGATGCCGGATCACCTGAAGGAAACCTTTGCAGCGCTGACAACTTCATCGTCAGCGCTGGTAGCCGGTTAGGAGATTGAGCCGTTCAGCTGCTTCTGCAGGAAAAAGCCTTAGAGCATGGCGCTGACACTCAGTACGACAGTGACAATCACAACCAGAATGGCCAGCAGCGGGCACATGAATTTAACCCAGCGGCTGTAGGAGACCCGGCCAATCGCCAGGCCACCCATGACCACGCCTGAAGTCGGTGTAATCAGGTTGGGCAGGCCGGACGCTGATTGATAAGCCGTCACCACCAGTTCCCGGCTGACATTGACGAAATCCGCCAGTGGCGCCAGAACGGGCATACTCAGCACCGCCAGACCGGAAGAGGAGGGCACCAGGAAGGACAGCGCCATTTCCAGCCAGTAGACCGCATTGATGAAAGCAACGCCGGGCAGGCCGCTGACCATCTGTTCTGCGCCGTAGAGAATGGTGTGGGTGATGTTGCCCTGGTCCATGATCACGACAATACCGCGGGCCAGTGCAATGATCAGTGCGACGCCCAGCAAATCCCGCGCGCCGTTCACAAACGTGGTGGTCAGTTCTTCTTCGCTCAGCTGGCCGATCAGGCCAATCACAATGCTGGATACCAGGAACAGGGCGGAAATCTCGGCCATCCACCAACCGCCGACGGAAACACCCCACATCATCACGGCAAAGCTCAGGGCAAAGAAGGTCAGGATCAGCTTGTGTCGACCTGTCAGTTCAACGGTCTCTGTCTGGCTGCCCTCATGCCCCAGGAAATGTTTTTCGTTGGCGACGCGCTGGTCGGCCACCAGAGACTGTGAGGGATCGGCCTTGACACGTGCGGCATAACGCATGACATAAACTACGCAGGCCAGCCAGCCCAGTACGAGAATAATAACGCGGGGCAGCTGTCCATCAGTGAAGCTGACGCCTGCCGCATTGGAGGCAATAACCGTAGCAAAGGGGTTGATGGTTGAACCCAGGCAGCCGATGCCGGCGCCGATCATGATAATCGCGACACCGGTCACTGCATCGTAACCGGCCGCAATCATGACCGGAATCAGCAGGGCATAGAATGGGATGGTTTCTTCCGCCATGCCGTAGACAGTACCCCCGGCGGCAAAAATACCCATCAGGATCGGGATCATCCATTGTTCCCGGCCTTTCAGGCGTTCGGTAATCCGGGCAATGCCGGCATCAATGGCACCGGTTTGTGTCGCCACGCCCAGGAAGCCGCCTATGATCAGGACAAACAGGGCGACATCAATGGCATTGGCGGAATAGGTGCTGTGGTTGTAGAAACCATCAATAGGCGCCAGTACAACATCAGCGAATCCCTGCGGGCTGGCTTCCACAGTGTGGTAGGTGCCGGCAATGGGCACGTCACGACCCAGGTCTTCATTGGTGGTCATCTGGTACTGACCGGCGGGTACCACCCAGGTCAGTACGGCCATCACGATGGTCAGAAAAAACAGGATCGTGTAGGCGGAGGGGAATTTTAATCGGGTCATGTTCGCTCCGGTACGGCTGGTCGGCGACTGTACCTCCCCTTCCGGGGAGGTGTTTTGTTGTATGTCAGGCAACGGCTGCCATGATTTCTTCTATGTTCAATCCATCCAGCCCCATGGCTTTCAGGTTGCGGCCTGTCGCCAGGTAGTCGACATTGTTGTAGGCGTTATCAATGGTGAGGCAGGCGTCGATCATGGGCGTCGCGGTACCGGTTAACCGGGCGAATTCCTTGCAGGGAACCAGCAGGTAGGCAGCATCTTCTGTGATGTAGCGATGTTCGGAGCTATCAGGAGCGGAGTTGATCTTGCCGTGGGTTTCCGAGGTGCGGTTCACTTCGTAGACCGTTTCGCATTCCATGGCGTAAAGGCTGTTCATGGCCTCCAGTTCCGGTACCAGTTCAAGTCCCATGGCTTTGCCGATCTCGATGCGCTCTTCTTCCATCACCGCGGCGGCCCGGGCAGTGGCGGTGGAGCAGCAGTCCTTATAGTAATTGAAATCACCACGGAAGTTTTCCAGCAGTCCCATGTTCAGGGTGGTCAGCAGTGGATGGCCACCATAGTTGATGTTTTCCAGACCCGCGGCGATCACGTTGGCGAGTGCTTTCAGGGGTAGCGGCATCACAGGCGTGAGACGTGTAATGGCTTCGCCTGTACGCGAGGCGGGCAGCGCTGCCAGGGGCAGGTATTCCTTGATGCCCATGATGGCGACTTCGGCTGGGCCGCTGATCCGGCAGGCCCAGGGGATGGAAATAGCATCGACAAAAATCAGGTCTTGCTGGTAACCCAGTTCTTTCTGGCGACGACGGAGTTCCAGTGAACCGTAATTGCCGGGTAGCAGCACAATCATCTGGTTGTCCTTCAGATGTGGCAGCATGCTTTCGAACAGGGCGAGTTGGGCAAAGGAAGGAACGGGTAGTATAAGAATGTCGGAAAAGGCGACGGCTTCCTGAATATCGTCAGTCACCGTATGGATTTCACGAAAACCGGCAAAGCTGAGATTGACGCCGTTGAGGGTTTCCAACGCGCGGATGCCGCCGTGTTCGCGAATGTCATCCAGCGGGCCGGTAAAGCCCGGTGCGCCATACAGGCAGGTGTCGCAACCGTGAAGGGATAGATGATAAGCCGCCGTCAGGCCGGCGTTGCCGGAGCCGATAATCGTAACGCGTGGAGCCGCAATAGCCATGACAAGTCTCACTCTGGAGATCATGAACCCGGTGGGTTATGGATCTTTGTTGTATCAACGGATGTGAAGACCTGGCGCCTGATCCACGTTTTTCTGGCTGTGATTATTCATGAACCGGAGGGAATGGCTAATGTCCTGATGTTATTGAATCATGCAGTAGAATTATTTTTTGGGTAGTGCTTTGCTAAACAATGCCCGATTGACTCCAGTAAGCTGGCGGTTGCCGGAATGGCGCTGGATCCAGAGTGGGAAGTTCGGTACAGAAAAGTCTTTCTGCAAGCTCTTCGGGTAATCCTGCATGTCCGTAGTCTCGGTGGAGTTTGAATAGAACAATAGTTTGCTGACCGTGGCTCGCTTCCTTGGCTCTTTGGCAGGCGGTATTAAGAGCATCGCTGTGCGCTTGGGGGATGACGGGCTCTTCATCGGCATGTATCAATACGACTTCTGCTGCCGGGTTTTGGGTGACATAGTCAACCAGGTAATCCTGAGTGTTAACCCGGTAGTAACTGAATATTGCTGCGAGGCAAGGGTTAACATGATATCCGACCAGATCCGTCAGGCTCGTATAGGGCGCATGCAGTATTACCCGTTCAATTTTTGAGGGGTGTTGTCCGGCAAGGTAAGCCGCGGCTCCCGTGCCGATAGATTGCCCAAACAGTGAAATCGGTAAATGGGGGAAGTATGTCACTGCCATGTTATAAGCGGTTTCTGCGGTATCCAGAAATTCCCGTTCGGAATAAATTCCGCCCTCAGCGCTGTTATAGCCGGGATATTCTACGAACAGGCAATGCTGCTGTTTTGCATACGTTACAGCGACTCGGGTTAGTGCATCCAATTGTGCTGTAATGCTGTTGCCATGGAAAATGATGAGAAGTCCGTCGGGGGAGGACACCCTTGCTTTATAGAGATACGTATGAATTTCTTGAGCATTGTTACGGTATACTATGTGTTCTAGTGACTGTAGGGATAATAATGTTAGACGTTTTTTGATGTGAATTATTTGTTTCTTTAGCTGTTGTAAGTTTATTAATGTATTCGCGATGCTTATTTCTATTTCGGTTAGCTTGGTTTGTAGTGCTTGATGAAGGTCTTCTGAAACTTCTGGGGCAATGCTTTGAAATGTTACCTTATCCATTCCGTCAAGTGTTTTCTTTTTTTCTCTTTCTAGGGTTTGTAGATTATTTTTATAATGTTCTTGGTGTAATAGTAGTTCGTCATATTCTTGTTGAGTTTCCTGTATGTACAGTGTCTGTTCTATTTCCGTTGTGGGTATTTCTCCAATAAAATCAATAAATCGCCTCTGAATTGGGAAAAATGCTAAGTCCTGAACGATTTTTTGGATGATGTAAATGAGCGTTAGAGGAAATAGAATTAATAATATGGGGGTGACCGCTACTAAAATCGTGATTTTCAGGATTTTTAATGGCCTGTGTCGAGATTGAATGAAGTCCAGGGTAAGGTGCTTGGTAGTATCAAAAATTAATGAAAGGGTGCGATGGCAGAATGTCGGCTGATTAGCAGGTGGGTTGTTATCGTAGTCATAGTCGAGGGTATGGAAAAGTGTCTCATATTCATTGATACGATTTCTCACAGTGCTTCCTCTATTTGTAAAATATCGATTTTGTATTGTTTTGTGGGGGTAAATTCAGTGCTTTGACGTGTTTTTCTTGCTGCGCCATTGTTTGGATTGTTTTTCTTTATATCATTTTTGATGAAATGCTTTGGATTTTGTTTTTAGTGATTAATATTTTGTTGTTGTTTCTGACATGGTTGTTTTTGTTGGGGGAACGTCTTAAATATGCAGGTAATCTATTCATTTGAAGGGTGCTTCTGTCATGGAATGAGACGAATGTTGGTATGGCTGGTTAAATGTTATGTCTGCTAACAAAATATGATAAAGCCCTTAATGTTTTTGATAGTTATAGGGAATCAGTTGTCTGCATTCCTATGAGTAGTCATATCATGGAGTGAAGAAATGGATTTATCCTGTAGTGCGAATGGGAATGCAGATAGGCAAAAAACACCCTTGCTTTCTCAGTGTGGACAAAAAATAAAAGGGGGGGCAGGAGGCCATTGGAATCATGGCTCAGTAGAAAGTGAAAATTATTGGCAAAAGCATTATGCGCCAAGTGAAAAACTAAAGGATAAAGCAACAATAACCTGCAAAGAAAATGTTAGGCCTTTAGTGGCTGACCAATCTCAATACGAAACAACGGCACAGCATGTAATTAATCATCTTCAGCAAGAGGCAGAATTGGGTCAAGACGTAGCGTCTGCGCAACGGCAGCCATTAAGTAATATTTCACCATTGGCAGGCGGATCTCGGACTGATTTAAATTCCCCCGTTAAGCGAAAAGCAGAGCCTGTGTATGTCCTGCCTTCCAAGAAACCAAGCCCCGATATTCGACGAGGTAGTGAATCTGCGGGTCATAAAAACTCGACGTTGGATCGTGGGCAATCTCACGTTTACGGGGACCTGGAAGGGATAACGGTTTCTTTCGGGTCAAAACCGGTGCCAGGTGTTTCCAGGTATGTGGCCAGGGTTATTCAGTTTGACATGGCCGATGAGCATGGCTGGTTTGTACTGCATGGTGATCGAGAAATACTGTCACGTTTAGAGCGGTTACTGGAGGAAACGCCCAAGAGCTCAGCTGAGGCGGCAAAGGTGTTTGCACAAGAGCATCAGGACTGGGTGTTTGCTCTACAATACCATCTGTACCAGAGTACGGGCATTGAGGCTGATACGCTTGTCGCTATCTATCACAATCTCGCCAGGTTGATGGCTGGATGGCATAGGCATCGCGAGGCTGCAACACTGCTTATGTTGCTGGTGGGGCAGCTTGAGCATCACCCTGACCATAAAAAGGTTATGCGGAGCAAAACCTTAATGTCTGATGCCTTTCGTCATGACTGTATGAATGAATTAATGACGCAATGGCTGCATCTTAATAATCAAGATCATGGTCAGTATTTAAATGTGCTTAAGAATCATAGTGATGTCCGTGAAGCCGTTGCGAAAGAACTGGGGATATCTTTACCTCAGTGTTTCGCCTCTCTTGCTGTGAATCTGCGCTGTTCTTTCCCGAGAATGCTGGAAAATGCCATGGTCAATCATGTCAGTCCTGAGGTTAAGGATGATGGGAATGTTCCATGGCATGAGGCGGGGGGATTTCATAACAGTATGATTATGCGCTTATTGCATGGCGCGCCTCATCAGTACGAAAAAGAGTACAACAACCGAGTCGATAGCCAGGGCTTCTGGTGTGAGTGCCACTGTTGCCTAAACTTGAAAAGTAAGTGATACCTTTCCTCCTGTGTTCTTAGAAAGTGATAAGCCGCCTGCGTTTGCGAAGAGCGGCTACATAACCCCCCTCGAAATACGCTAGAATCCCAATCCCGAAAGATGCCTTGATCCGTTAGTATTCACTGTTGGTTACTTGACCGTATGACAAGCTTCACCCGTGAAGACCGGGGCTGGATGGCCCGTGCCCTGCAGCTGGCCCGTAAGGGGCTTTATTCCACGATGCCCAATCCGCGCGTCGGCTGTGTGCTGGTGCGCGATGGGCGGATAGTAGGAGAAGGCTGGCATATACGGGCTGGAGAAGGGCATGCGGAAGTCCATGCGTTGGCCATGGCAGGAGGTAAGGCGCGGGGCGCGACAGCCTATGTCACCCTGGAGCCCTGCAGTCATCAGGGGCGGACACCGCCCTGTGCTCAGGCGCTGATTGATGCCGGTGTCAGTCACGTGATTGCCGCCATGCGCGACCCTAATCCGCGGGTGGATGGTGGTGGTTTCCAGCGGCTGGAACAGGCGGGAATCACAACGGCATCCGGTTTGCTTGAAGACGAGGCGAAAGCGCTTAATCCCGGATTTATCTCCAGGATGGTCAAGCAGCGGCCGCTGGTGCGTTGCAAGCTGGCGATGAGTCTGGACGGGCGAACCGCCATGGCGTCCGGTGAATCCCAATGGATCACGGGGCCTGATGCCCGCAGTGATGTGCAGCTGTGGCGGGCCCGTTCCTGTGCGATTGTCACCGGTGTTGGTTCTATCCTGCAGGATGACTCTTCCCTGACGGTCAGACCGGCCGAATTGCGTATTGATGAACCTGGTCTGGCTGCCGAAAAACAGCCGTTGCGGGTCGTGCTGGATTCGTCCCTGCGTATCCCGCTGACAGCAAAAATTCTGCATCAGCCAGGTAAAACGCTGGTGGTGACCGCTGATCCTGACCGGGAAAAACAGAATGCGCTACAGTCTGAGGGCGTGGAAGTGGTAGAATTGCCCGCCCCGGAGGGTCGGGTCGATCTGGCGGCGTTGATGGCCTTGCTGGGACAGCGTGAATGCAACGAGGTGCTGGTGGAAACCGGCGCCACCCTGACAGGCAGTTTTTTACAGGCCGGCTTGCTGGATGAGCTGCTGGTGTACATGGCGCCTGTGCTGATGGGCAGCGCTGCCCGCCCGCTGTTTGATCTCCCTCTGGGCAATATGAGTGACAGAATTCCGCTGACCATGACGGATGTACGCCAAATCGGGCAGGATCTGCGGCTGACGGCCGTACCGGGTGAACCCCGGTGGTGACAGCCAGCAGCGAAAGGCATGGCGAACTAACGCGATTGAAGTGACAGGGTAACGATGTTTACGGGAATCATTCAGGCAGTGGGTCAGGTGCGTCGGTTTGAGCGTCGTGGCGGTGATGTTCGTCTGGAAGTGGCCACCGGCAAGCTGGACCTGGCTGATGTCCAGCTGGGTGACAGTATTGCCACCAATGGCGTCTGCCTGACCGCAGTGGTGTTACCCGGGGATGGGTTCGTGGCGGATGTGTCACTGGAAACCCTGGAGCGAAGCGCACTGAAGACGCTTGGCCCTGGCACATCGGTCAATCTGGAAAAGGCGATGATGCCGACCTCCCGTTTAGGTGGCCATATTGTCAGTGGGCATGTGGATGGCGTCGGCACTGTCCGGATGATTGAGCAGTCCGCCCGTTCGTGGCGCTATCGTGTGGAAGCACCTGCAGCGATTGCTCACTATATTGCTGAAAAAGGTTCCATCACGGTTGACGGTGTCAGCCTGACTGTCAATGCAGTCGAGGGTGCGTGGTTTGACTTGAATATCGTGCCCCACACGGCTCAGGAAACCACGATCCGTAACTGGCAGCCCGGTACGCTGGTCAACCTTGAAGTCGATATTATTGCCCGCTACCTGGAGCGGCTGCTGCAGGGGCGGCAAACACCGGCGGACGCTCAAGGGCTCGCCGGTGGGCAGGAGGGTAAAGCCGGTCATCTGACCGAAGCCTTCCTTGCAGAACACGGTTTTATGCGCTGAGGTTTTTCTGCTGTTCTCCGGGGGGCTCCTGAGGGAGCGGGAGAGTGGCCGGGGCCGAGGCCTGCAATCAACCCAGTCGGGAAAGAAGCATGCAATTGAATACCGTAGAAGAACTCATCGAGGATATCCGTCAGGGGAAAATGGTCATCCTGATGGATGATGAGGACCGGGAAAATGAGGGTGATTTGATCGTGGCCTCGGAGAAGGTCACGCCGGAAATTATCAATTTCATGGCCAAGGAAGCCCGCGGGCTGATCTGCATGACCCTGACCGGTGAGCGGTGTGATTACCTGAAGCTGAACCAGATGGTCAGCGATAACCGGGAGGCGCAGGGGACAGCCTTCACGGTGTCCATTGAGGCGGCCAGTGGCGTAACCACCGGTATTTCCGCCCAGGATCGTGCCCATACGATTCGGGTAGCCATTGATGGCAATTCCCGTCCGGAAGATATTGTGCAGCCCGGGCATATTTTCCCGCTGCGCGCCATGACCGGCGGTGTATTGAGCCGTGCCGGTCATACCGAGGCCGGGTGTGACCTGGCTCGTCTGGCAGGCTTGCTGCCATCAGCGGCGATTATTGAAATCATGAAAGAAGACGGTACCATGGCCCGCCGCCCGGACCTGGAGTTGTTTGCTGAAAAGCACAACCTGAAGATCGGTACCATTGCAGACCTGATCCACTACCGGATCATGCATGAAAAGACCATTGAGCGTCGGATCGAGCAGCCGCTGAAAACCGTTTACGGTGATTTCCGCATGACGGTCTACGACGACAGCATTACCGGCCGGACCCATCTGGCGTTGTCCATGGGGCATCCGGCCAAAGACCGGCCGACACTGGTGCGGGTTCACCAGGCGGAGACCTTCAGGGATCTGCTGGGTGCGAGAAAAGAAGACAGCAACAGCTGGCCGCTGCCGGCTGCATTGGCGCGCGTCGCTAAAGAAGGCGAAGGCGTCGTGGTACTGCTGGATGCGGACGACTACGCACTGCTGGGCGACAGCCTGCAGCAGTTCATGGAACCGGTGCGCAAGGCGAATCGCAATCCGGGTGGCGCCTACCTGACCGTGGGAACGGGCTCCCAGATCCTCCGTGATCAGGGTGTCGGGCAGATGAAACTGCTGAGTTCCCCGATGAAGTTCGGTGCGTTGTCCGGATTCGACCTGGAGATCGTCGAATATCTCCCGTGTGAGTAATAAAAAATGACCGTCCTGGTGTCAGGGCGGTAGAACATGGTTACGGTGACCTGCGACGTTGTTGCGGGTCTTGCTTATTAGCGCTTATCAGCGTTTAAGGAGTCATTCATGTCCGGAATCAAGACCCTGGAAGGGACACTGACCAGCAACGACGGCAAGTACGCCCTCGTGGTTACCCGCTGGAACGCCTACGTGGTCGAAAGCCTGCTTGACGGTGCGATTGATGCACTGAAGCGCCACGGGGTTCCGGAAGCGAATATCACCGTGATTCGCTGCCCCGGCGCTTTCGAGCTGCCGCTGGTGGTGAAGAAGGTGGCGAAGCAGGGACAGTTTGATGCGGTGGTGGCACTGGGCGCGGTGATCCGCGGCGGTACCCCGCATTTTGATTTTGTAGCCGGTGAGTGCGTGAAGGGAATGGCCAATGTCATGCTGGAGCATGAAGTGCCTGTGTCCTTTGGCGTACTGACTGTCGATACCATTGAACAGGCGATTGAACGGGCCGGTACCAAGATGGGTAACAAGGGCGAGGAAGCCGCCATGGCCGCGTTCGAAATGGTCAGCCTGTTGAAGCATCTGGAGTTGTAATTTGAGCGATCAACCCAAGGCCGGCAAGGGCCGTCCGCAGCTGCGCCGCAAGGCGCGGGAAATGGCCCTGCAGGCGTTGTACCAGTGGCAGATGGCCGGTGAGTCCGTCACTGAGATTGAAGTCCAGTTCCGCGCGAACAATGATATGTCCAAAGTGGACGATGGGTATTTCCGTGAGCTGCTGCAGGGTATTGCCCGCAGCGCCAGCCAGATTGATACCTCCATCGCACCGCTGCTGGACCGTTCACTGGAACAGCTGGACCCCGTGGAGCGTGCTGCGCTGCGTATCGGCTGCTATGAGCTGATGGAACGTCACGATGTCCCTTACCGGGTGGTCATCAATGAAGGGATTGAGCTGGCCAAGCGGTTTGGTGGTCAGGATTCCCACAAGTACATCAACGGTATTCTGGACAAGCTGGCGCCACGCCTGCGTGCCGCAGAAGTGAAGGAATTCCGTAACCGCAACGCACGCTGATCCAGGCAGGATGCCATGAACGAGTTTGACCTGATTGCCCGCTACTTTAACCAGCCAGCGTTGACCGGCCAGCCCGGCTGCGACGGCGGTGTGGTCGTAGGCATTGGCGATGACTGCGCCGTGGTGTCTGTGCCGGATGGATGGCAGCTGGTGCAAAGCATTGACACCCTCGTTGAGGGTGTCCACTTCCCAGCCGGTATTGATCCGGTTCTGCTGGGCTGGCGGGCGCTGGCTGTCAGTGTCAGCGACCTGGCTGCCATGGGCGCCAGGCCTCACAGCTTTTTTCTCGCGCTAACGCTACCTAAAGCAGATACTGCCTGGCTGGAAGGTTTCTGTCAGGGTATGGCTGATCTTGCTGCACGCTGTGGTATTCCTCTGGTGGGTGGCGATACGACGCGTGGTTCATTAACGGTTTCCCTCCATGTTCAAGGCATTGTCGCTGCAGGTAGTGCGTTGCGACGTAATGGCGCCCGGCCCGGTGATACGGTCTATGTCAGTGGTACGCTGGGGGATGCGGGTGGTGCTTTGCCTTTAGTCCTTCAGGGCGCGAGTATTGAGGATGGCAAAAGTACCAGTGAAACAGCGTTGCTGACCCGTTATTATCGACCAGAGCCACGTCTGGCTCTTGGACAATGGCTTGTTGAACAGGGTGCCACAGCGGCCATTGATATATCGGATGGCTTGCTGGGTGACCTTAACCATATTCTGCGAGCCAGCGGATGTGGCGCGACGCTGAATTCAGATGCCCTGCCACTTTCTGATGCACTGCGTGTTGTTTATCCTGAAGATCAGGCGCGTTCGCTGGCGCAGACAGCAGGGGATGATTATGAACTCTGTTTTACTGCTCCGGCGTCTGCCATTGCCGAAAGTGAATCGCCGATACCGGTTGTGGCCATAGGCACCATTGTGGAACAATCCGGCATTCGTCTTGATGGTCAGCTTATTGACCTGGCGGAGGGTGGGTTCCGGCATTTTTCCTGATAAGCACTGTCCTGCCGACAACTGAAAGAATGGAGTAAATTCCCCTTTGTCTATTCCCATAAGGCTGTCCAATCCCGTCCATTTCTTGGCGTTTGGTCTGGGATCCGGTCTGGCACCCAAGGCACCCGGTACTTTCGGGACGCTGGCAGCAATTCCCCTCTATCTGTTGTTATCCCACTTATCTTTGCCAATGTATGCACTGGTGCTGGTGCTTGCGTCGTTGCTGGGTATCTGGCTCTGCGGTAAAACGGCGAAAGATCTTGGCGTTCATGATCACCCCGGTATTGTCTGGGATGAATTCTGCGGTTATTGGCTGACGATGCTGGCGGCGCCCTCTGGCTGGCTCTGGATCATTGTGGGATTCATCCTGTTTCGTCTTTTTGATATCTGGAAGCCTTGGCCTATCTCTCTGGCTGACCAGCGTGTGCCCGGCGGTATGGGGATTATGGTGGATGACCTGATCGCTGGGTTATATGCTTTGATGGTAATGCAGGTGATTGTTTTTGTTATGGCGTGGTAGCGCATACTATTCTTTATCTTTATAAAAACGCGTTATTAAAACGATTCAAAGCGTGATGTGTGGCAAGAGGATTGCAGATTGATAACATCAATAAGGCCGTTGATGGCAGTGATTGTTTTGGCTTGCGCCTTGCTTGCAGGCAGCGTACAAGCCGTGATGGTGCAGGTGGTGGGCCTGTTCCCGGGAGCGGCAATTGTCATCATCGAAGGCCGTCAGGTGATGCTGAAAGTCGGCAATACGGGGCCTGGCGGTGTCAAATTGTTGTCTGTTGATGGTAGCCGTGCCGTTTTACAGGTTAATGGGCAGGCACGTGAATTCCCTTTGTCCCGCCAGATCAGTAATGGTTACAAAGAATCCAGTAATAAAACGATAAAAATCTTCCGGGATAATGATGGTCATTATTATGTCAAAGCGCTGGTGAATGGCCGTTTGGCTGACATGGTGGTGGATACCGGTGCCACGGCGGTTGGGATGAGTTCAAAGCATGCCAATGCGTTGGGCGTTGAGTATAAAAACGGTGAGCCGATTGCGATCTCAACAGCCAGTGGGCAGGTTCGTGGTTTTCTGGTGCAGCTCAAGTCGGTCAGTATTGATGGTCTCACCGTACGTAATGTCGATGCCGCCATCCATGAAGGGGACTTTCCCAGCATCATCCTTCTAGGCATGAGCTTTCTACGTAAAGTGAAAATGCGTGATGAAGGCGATGTGCTGTACCTTGAAGCCAAGTACTGATCATTTCCGTGAATTCCTCTAGCGTACCATGCTGAATATTTGGTCGCTTGGTCTATCCTTTCTCGCCTGAGTTTTATCCTGCTGTTACAATGCGTTTCCGCACGAGAAGTTGAGGAACGTGGAGTGTCTGTCGTTTTCATTGCGTCATCCAGGTTGCCCACCCCTTTCGGTACGTTCAGCATGCATGGCTTTGAAGATCGTGCTACCGGGAAAGAGCATCTGGCGTTGACGATGGGGGAGTTCAATACCGGTGAACCTGTCCTGGCACGTGTGCATTCCGAGTGCCTGACGGGGGACGCGCTGTTCAGCATGCGTTGCGACTGTGGGGCACAGCTCCAGGCAGCACTGAAGGCGATTGCTGAAGCCGGTCAGGGGGTTTTACTGTACCTGCGGCAGGAAGGTCGTGGTATTGGTCTGTTGAACAAAGTGCGGGCTTACCATCTGCAGGATGCCGGGGCTGATACCGTTGAAGCGAATGAGCAGTTGGGTTTTGCGCCGGATCTGCGTACCTATGATATGTGCAGTCCCATGCTGAATCATCTGGGTATTAACAAGCTGCGGCTGATGACAAATAACCCGCGGAAGGTGGAGGCGTTACGTCAGCAGGATATTGATGTGGTTGAGCGTGTGCCATTGCAAACAGGGCAAAACCCCCATAACGAACGGTACCTGTCAACCAAGGTCTGGAAGTTGGGCCACCTTTACAACAATGCCTGAGCAATCCCGCTTAGGCTATTCATCGTGTCTTTTTTGATGCTGTTCTGCTCAAGTTGTTTACCTGTCGGAACAGCTATCGCCTCTCCAAATACTCCTCTACCCGTTTGATAATGCCAGCACAATCCAATCCGCAGCGTGATAATTGCTCTGCACGTGATTGGTGGTGGATGAACTGATCAGGCAATCCCAGTTTTAGTATCTCGAGGTGTTGATGCGTCCTACAAATGTAGGCCTCAATGTCTGCGCCTGCGCCATTGATTATGACGCCATCCTCTACCGTAACTAGCAGTGGGTGCGTATCGCTCAGTATTGTCAGGAGTTCAGTGTCCAGTGGTTTGGCGAAACGCATATCCACCACAGTGGCATTCAGTTGTTCTGCCGCCGCCATTGCTTCATTGTGCAAGGTACCAAAGGCGATTAGCGCTATATCTTTTCCTTGTCGTGTAATTCGGCCTTTGCCAAATGGCAGAGCCTCACGGGTCTGCTCTACCGGTAAACCATGACCACTGCCTCTGGGGTAGCGAACGGCTACCGGCCCGGAATACTGGTAGGCGGTATTCAGCATCCACCATAACTCCTGTTCGTTACTGGGCGTCATGATAACCATATTGGGAATGCAGCGCAGGTAAGCGATATCAAAGGCGCCATGGTGGGTGGGGCCATCTTCACCGACCAGACCTGCACGGTCGATGGCAAACAACACATCCAGGTTTTGCAGGGCCACATCGTGGATCAGCTGGTCATACCCCCGCTGCAGGAACGTCGAATAAATGGCCAGCACAGGCTTCATGCCTTCACAGGCGAGACCTGCGGCAAACGTGACGGCATGCTGTTCGGCAATCGCCACGTCAAAGTAACGGTCGGGAAACTGCTGTGAAAAGCGCACCAGGTCGGAACCTTCGCGCATGGCGGGCGTAATGCCATAGAGGCGCTTGTCTTTGGCCGCGGTATGGCACAGCCATTGGCCAAAAATATTGGCGTAGGTAGTTTTTTTTGGTTTGGGTTCGGTTTTGGCCGGGATGGTTTTGGTGAGTGCATGATAGCCCACCGGATCCTGCTCGGCCGCCGGATAACCTTTCCCTTTCCGAGTGACAATATGCAGCAGCCGAGGGCCCGTTTGCTGCTTTAGCGAAGACAATGTCCCAAGCAGTTCATCCAGATTGTGACCATCTATCGGGCCGGTGTAGTCAAAACCCTGGTCTTCAAACAAAACGGGTGATGAGGCCTGCGTGTTCTGGTTTGTTCGAGACATTTCTATGCCGCGCAGATATCGGGCAAGCATCCCGACACTGGGGGAAATCGACATGTCATTGTCGTTCAATATGACCAGGATATTGGCGTTGACGCAGGCCGCATGGTTCAGCGCCTCAAAGGCCTGGCCGGCAGTCATTGCACCATCACCAATCACTGCAATGGCCTGGCGGTTACTGTTCTTGCCTGCCAGCGCAATGGCCATGCCGAGTGCTGCGCTGACTGACGTACTGGAATGACCGGTGCCAAAACAGTCATAGTCGCTTTCTGAACGATCGGGGAAACCGCACAGCCCATCACGCTGGCGCAGGGTGGCCATCTGCTCACGGCGTCCCGTCAGGATTTTGTGTGGGTAGCATTGGTGACCTACATCCCATACCAGCCGGTCTTCCGGTGTATTAAAGACATAATGCAGGGAAATGGTTAATTCCACTACGCCCAGACCGGCTCCCAGGTGTCCCCCTGTCTGCCCGACGGTGTACAGGAGGAAGTGGCGTAATTCCTTAGCCAGTACCGGCAGTTGCTGTTGGGATAAACGACGAAGATCGCTTGGAAGGTCGATGGTGTCCAGCAACGGTGTGATGGGTCTTTCCAGAGGGATCGTGCGGGTCATTTCAGTGATTTCGGCTCACGATATATTCAGCCAGCATGCGCAGTGGTACTGCATTTCCATCCAGATCCTTCAGCGACTGCAGGGCTTCATTTTGCAGCAGGATCGCTTTTTCCCGGGCGGTATCGAGACCGAGCAACGACACATACGTATTTTTGCCATGGGAAATATCGGCACCTTGTTGTTTACCGAGCGTGGCGGTGTTCGCCGTCACATCAAGAATGTCATCCTGTACCTGAAATGCCAGGCCAATCGCCCTAGCATAGCATTTCAGCGGCGCGATTGTTTCAGGGTCACTCATGCCTGCAGACAGTGCGCCCAACGTGACACTGGCTTCAATCAGTGCACCGGTTTTGTGTCGGTGCAGCGTTTCCAGCTCCGCTAGTGTGAGGGTATTTCCCGTGCCCTGCATATCCAGGGATTGCCCGGCAGCCATGCCATGGTTTCCCGCTGCCTGGGCCAAAACTGCCACCTGCTGAAGTTGGCAGGTGCCCTGACGTTCATCTCTTCCGGTCAGTTCAGGATTAGCCAGTACTTCAAAGGCCAGTGATTGTAAGGCATCTCCCGCCAGGATTGCAGTCGCTTCATCGAAGGCTTTATGGCAGGTGGGTTGGCCGCGGCGCAGATCATCATCATCCATCGCGGGCAGGTCATCGTGGATCAGTGAATAGGCATGGATCAGCTCAACGGCACAGGCGCCGGGTAATGCTGCCCGTGCAGTGCCTCCCAGCGCTTCACAGGCAGCGCGTACCAGCATGGGTCGGATCCGTTTGCCGCCATTGAAAACACTGTACTTCATGGCTTCATGCAGGCGTGCCTCGGCAGGCTGATAACGGGCAAAGACCTGCTCAAGGCCTGCATCCGCCCATTGGCGGCAAGTCTGCATGTACTGCTTGATGTCCATTACTCGTCCACATTGCTCTCGAAGGGGCGGGATTCCAGCTGGCCGTTTTTTTCTACCAGGATGTGCACTTTCTGTTCGGCTTCATCCAGAGCTTTCTGGCATTCGCGGGTCAGGCCGATGCCTCGTTCAAACGCTGCCAGGGATTGCTCCAGCGTCAGGTCACCGGACTCCATTTTTTCGACCAGGGTTTCCAGATCCGAGAGGGATTTTTCGAAAGCAAAGCCCGCTTTCTTGCTTGGCATCAGGGCGACCTTTTTGGGCAGGAATAATTGCATCGAACACTAACCCAGTGCGTGATACGGGTCAATGTCAAGGAGGCTGCCTGTGTAGGAACTGTAGCCTGACAGGGTTGATTACGTATGAAATGAAGCAAGCATTAAAGCTTTGATAACCCTTGGCGATAACCACTGTCTCGGTAGTGCAGTCCGGTGAATTCCGGTGGTTGTGGATTGCTATAGTCAGGGTGTCAGGTAACGGATTTATCTGGCGGTTATGAATGCTTGTAATGACAGGATGTCGTGGTTATGAAGAAGTCGGTCAGGTGTGCCGCCAAAGCAGCGCGGCATGATAGTAACCTGTTTCCCCATGCAGTGTTTTTATTGTTATTTATTCTCTCATTATTGGCTTTGCGACCGGTCCATGCCGAGCTGGTGCCGTTGCCGGATGGTGAGCTGCGTAGCACACATGCAGAACAAAGCATGATAGGTCTGGTTCCGCTGGATGATATGGCGTTGTCAACAATCTCTGCGCAGGGATTTGATGAGCAACAACCCCAGTTTAATGAAGCCAATCAGCAGGATCCCGGTTTGGCCGTATTAGGCCAGGTGCTGCAGACGTCGATGCCATTACTGAATTTCATCGAAGCGGATACCCGTATTTCCGGTGTTCAGTACAAGGACGGTGTAAGTCCGGTTGAGATTTTGATCAATGAAGGAGCTGTGCGTTTTAATCTGCCGGATTATGTGGAATCCATTGCCATGGAAAATATTCGGGTACTGGGTAGTACGGGTGGGTCTTTCGGTTCCCTTTTGATCCAGGAGCTGAGCCTTTCCGGCAGTTCGATTACGATTCGCACGACCCCCTGAACGAAAAAATCCCCGTACCAGCCGGTACGGGGATTCTGCAGTCTTGCAAACGAAACGAACGATCAGGCGTTTTGAGCTGCGCTCAGGGGCTGCACGGAAACGGTATCAGTCTCCAGCTTGTGAGCGGTTTCGGGTACATCATTCCAGACATCCGGATCCATGGTCTTATCCAGGAACGGGAATTTCTTCCGGTCAAACGTCGGTGTCAGACCTGCATCCAGCTGTTCATCAAAGTCCTTGAGAACCTTGAAGACCTGACCGGCCAGCAACAGGATGACGGACAGGTTGATCAGCGCCATGACTCCCATGGCCAGGTCAGCAAAGGACCATACAACCGGCAGTTCACCGACAGCACCCCAGACTACCATACCCAGCACCAGTACCCGGTAAACCATCAGTACGGCCTTGTTGTCCTTGATGAACCGCAGGTTGGATTCACCGTAGTAGTAGTTGGCGATCAGCGAGGTGAACGCGAACAACAGGATGGCCAAGGCAATGAAGTGGTTACCGATGCCACCGATTTCATTGGACAGCGCCGCTTGGGTCAGGGCAATACCGGTCAGCTCATTGCCGCTGTGCAGCTGGCCAGACACCAGGATGATGGCCGCAGTCGCGGAACAGATCACGATGGTATCTACAAACACGCCCAGCATACCCATGATGCCCTGAGTGGCCGGGTGGTGCGGGGTCGGTGTTGCGGTCGCGGCTGCGTTCGGACCACTGCCCATACCGGCTTCGTTAGAAAACAGGCCGCGCTTGATGCCCTGCTCCATGGCTGTTTTCATCAGGTAAGCGACACCACCACCGGCAGCACTTTCAATACCAAAGGCGCTCTTGAAGATCAGAGACAGCACAGCAGGCATTTCGGTGATGTTCAGCAGCATGACAAATACAGCCAGCGCCAGATACGCCAGTGCCATGAAGGGTACAACCATTTCCGCAAAGCGGGCGATGGCTCGGATTCCGCCAAATACAATCAATGCAGCGACAACCGCCAGAACAATGCCGACAGCCAGCGGCGGAATCTCGTACACAGCCATGGCTGCTGCGATGGAGTTGGATTGCACGCTGTTAAAAGCAAAACCGAACGCCACGATCAGGGCGCCGGAGAAAATGATACCCAGCCAGCGTTGTCCCAGGGCTTTTTCAATGTAATAAGCCGGGCCGCCACGGTAGGTGCCATCGTGGTTGTTGGATTTGTAGAGCTGCGCCAGCGTGTTTTCGACGAAGCTGGTGGACATACCCAGCAGGGCGATCATCCACATCCAGAACACGGCGCCGGGGCCACCCATAAAAATGGCAACTGCAACACCTGCCAGGTTACCAGTACCGACACGGGCAGCCAGGCTGGTGCAGAAAGCCTGGAAAGAAGAAATGTGATGGTGCTCGTCCTTGGCCCGGCTGCCCATCATGGTTTTGATGGCGAAGCCAAAGCGGCGAATCTGCACAAAGCGACTCCGAAACGTAAAATACAGACCAGCCCCAAGCAGAAGACCGACGAGAAGCTTGCCCCAAATTACGCCGTTCAAAACGGCAATCAAGTTACTCATATAACGGCTCTTGTGGTTGTTTAAGGTGTTTATAATCGTTCGGAAGTCGATAGTACCGCTCAAGCGGATTGAGGAAATTGCCGTGATACCGTATTGCGCTTAGTGAATATACCTACGAGGCTTGTTGCTTTTCTTCGGGAGGGAGCCCGGTAATGCAGAGGATTGCCGGGGTAAGCCGTTTTTTCCGTATTCGGGTGACGTACAAAAAAAATTCCTGTCCGTGGGAAGAATGCATCAGATTCGTCAGAAGAGCAGGCTGTTCTCAGAGCTTTTCCATATCGTTGAAGTCTCGCATCATTGGGTCGTCATCGTCGTTGTTGGGTTCCTGATCGCAATGATTGTTGTCCGGTACGGGCCAGACATCCTGATCCATGGCTTTATCCAGTTCCGGAAACCGCTTGCGGTTAAAGACCGGTTTTTCGATCCCACTGTGGTATTGCTGTTCAAAGTCTTTCAGCATAGCGAAGGCGGTGCCAGAGAGCAGGACAATCACCATTAAATTGATCAGTGCCATCACCCCCATGGTCAGGTCTGCCAGTGACCAGACCACCGGCAGGCTGCTGAAAGAGCCCCAGAACACCATCATGATCACAATGCAGCGGTACCAGAGAATCAAGCGTCGGTTGTCTTTAATGTGACGGAGGCTGGATTCGCCGTAATATGTATTGGCGACAATAGACGTAAAACCAAACAACAGAGTGATAAAGGCGATAAACGGTTTGCCCCATGCCCCAACGGCGCTGCTCAGGGCATTCTGTGTCAGCGCAATGCCTGTAACACCCTCACCATTGAGGTATTCACCGGACAGCAAGACGATCATTGCCGTGGCGGTGCAGATCAGAATGGTATCGGTGAAGACACTGAACATGGAGAGAAGTCCCTGGGTCGCCGGATGGCTGGGGGACGGTGCCGCTACCGCATTAATGTTTGGGCTGCTGCCCATGCCGGCCTCATTGGAAAACAGGCCTCGACGAATCCCCTGCAGCATCGCCTGGGACACCGCATAGCCCATACCGCCGGCTGCTGCCGTCTGCAATCCAAACGCACTTTCAATCACCAGCCGGAAGACATCAATCAGGCGATCGTGGTACAGAAACATCACCATGCCTGCCGTGAGGATATACGCGGTAGCCATGAAAGGGACGGTTTGTTCGGCAAAACGGGCAATGCCACGAAGCCCGCGGAAAATAATCAGCGCGGTCATCAGTGCAAGCATCAGTCCAACCGATACCTCCGGTAATGCAAAGGCATGAGAGAGTGCGCTAGCTACGGAGTTGGAATGTACCGCATTGAATGAAAAGCCAAAGGACAGCACCATGCAGATGGAAAAAGTGATGGCCAGGTTACGTTGGCCCAGTGCCTTTTCTATATAGTAGGCAGGCCCGCCGCGGAAGGTGCCGTCACGGTTATTGGATTTGTACACCTGGGCCAGGGTGTTTTCCACGAAGCTGGTGGCCATGCCCAGTATGGCGATCACCCACATCCAGAAAACGGCGCCAGGCCCGCCCATGTAGACCGCAATGGCGACACCGGCGAGATTGCTGGTGCCTACGTGGGAGGCAAGGCTGGTGCACAAGGCCTGGAAGGAGGAGATGCTACGGTTATTACTGGTGCGTTTACTGTGCAGTAGCAAACGTAGAGTCAGTGGGAAGTGCCGGATCTGCACCAGTCCGCTGCGCAGGGAAAAATAGACGCCTGCGCCCAACAACAAATAGACAATCCCATAACCCCACAGGATGGCGTTGAAGCTGTTGATCAAGGCAGTCATGGTATCTCCTCTCCGGTGGTGGGCTATGTCGGCGCCGGGCCGGGTAAAACCAGAAAATCCTCATGTTCTTAGACCCTTTTTCAAAAGATGTGTTCAGGAATTGAGGATGTAACGGGGTAAAAGCATGGCATCCAGTCTAGCAGAGGCTGGTTTTTTCGCGTTTTTTATAAGAGGTATGGAATAAATTTTGCCGTTATAATCACCCGATATCATAACAACAGCGTTTTACCATCAGCTTCTGACGTTTGACTGTAGAGGGGGCACGGGGTCACGTGCAGGACAGAATTTACCGCGTCTATATCAGCTCGACGGCCGCACCGGCCACACCTGAGCATACCGCCATCCTGCATGGGGTTCTGGCCAGCCACAGTATGCCGGTGTGCCCGGCATTGTGGGACTTGGGTCAGGAGGCGCAGTCTATCCCGGCGAATGACTGCAGCGATGACTGGGTGTGCAGAAAAGCCCTGATCAACAGCTGTGATTACCTGCTCTTTGCCGGTAACGCCTGTTACGGTGAACGGTCGTCAACCGGTGTCAGTATTCAGCATCAGGAACTGACCTATGCCCTGATGCGGGATAAGCCGGTGTTCTGTGTGTTGTTGGCGGAAGAAGCTCTCAGCCAGTCCGGTGCATCGTCGGAAGAACTGGGGCGCGTGCGGGCATTGCGGGCATTATTGAAACGGCATAAGCCCGTTTTCTGGCGTCAGACAGACACATTGCCGGAGACCATCATTTCAGGATTTCCGGCATTTTTGACCGATCATCCGGCTACGGGCTGGAGCAAAGTCAAGCCACGGATCACTATCGATACCGCCATTGCCCGGGAAACCGTAAACAACCTGACAATACAACCGCAGGTGGCGTGCGAAGCTGCAATCGATTCGTCAGACAATGATTCAGTTTCCTGTGAACACTTCGACTGGTTACAGCAACACCAGGAGTTCAGTGTGCAGTGCCATGTATTCATTCATGGCAATTGTCACCGGGTCGAACAGAACGTGTCACTCACCTGGGCTGATGTCTATGAGGCCTTTCGCCTGTCGTTGACCCCGTCGTGTAGTGAGGACCGTATTCAGCAGTCACTGTCTGCCATGTTAGAAGCGCGTTTTAGTCAGCAAATACTCAGTCAGCACTCCCAGGCGCATGCGGCGGACGCCTTTCGTTTTTCTGAAACAGCGATGCGAATGATTCGCCTGAAGTTGCGCCGTCACGGCCTGGTTCGCAAAGACACCCGGGCCTCCAGCCGCAAAAACAATGTCTGGTGTTTGACCGGGGCAGGGAAGGCTGCGGGTCACTGGATTGGACGAACCAGCGCCGGATAAACACTGCCAGGTATGCATCGGTAGAAAATCCGCACCCCATTGCTTCGGGTCAAGGAACCGGAAGGGCAGGTCGGCGTTAAAATAGGTCGGCTTTATCTGCTATCCCCGTCCTTCCAGACGTCCTTCCCCCGGAGTTGTCCATGATAAGTTTTCTCGTTTCCCTGGTTGCCCTCGTTATCGGGTACCTGATTTACGGTGCCCTGGTTGAAAAATGGTTCGGTGCAGATCCCTCTCGTCCGACACCGGCAGTGACCCAGACCGATGGCGTCGATTATGTCCCCCTTCCCTGGTACAAGATTTTCCTGATCCAGTTCCTGAATATTGCCGGGCTTGGCCCGATCTTCGGCGCTATCCTCGGTGCGCTGTATGGCCCCTCCGCCTTTTTGTGGATTGTGTTCGGCTGCATATTTGGCGGTGCCGTACATGATTACTTTTCCGGCATGCTCTCCATCCGGCATGAGGGGAAAAGTATTCCCGAGATTGTCGGCCTCTATCTTGGCGATAAAACCCGGCAGGTGATGCGGTTGTTTTCCATTATCCTGCTGTTGCTGGTGGGTACGGTGTTCATGGTCGGCCCCGCAGGTCTTCTGAGTAACCTGGGTTTTGAAGGGATTTTTGCAAATAAGACCTTCTGGCTGGCTGTGATTCTTGCTTACTACTTTATTGCGACTGTTGTACCGGTGGATAAACTCATCGCGCGGATTTATCCCCTGTTTGGTGCAGCACTGCTGATTATGGCCATTGGTATTGGTGGTGCTCTGGTGTTTGGCAACTGGGCGATTCCGGAAGTCGGTACACCGTCGGCACATCCGGGTGGTCTGCCTCTCTGGCCGATGCTGTTTATCACCATTGCCTGTGGTGCGATCAGTGGTTTTCACGCCACACAGTCACCGCTGATGGCCCGTTGTGTGAAAAATGAAGCTTATGGTCGTCCGGTGTTTTTCGGGGCGATGATTGCGGAAGGCGTGGTTGCGTTGGTCTGGGCGGCGGCGGCCATGACGTTTTTCCCGAACGGGATTCCCGGGCTGAATGAAGTGCTGGCGAAAGGTGGTCCCGGCCTGGTCGTGAATGAAGTATCGGTGGGTTTGATGGGCAGTTTTGGTGGAATGCTCGCAGTACTGGGCGTAATTGCCTGCCCGGTGACGTCCGGTGATACCGCGTTTCGGAGTGTCCGTCTGATTTTTGCGGATATTTTTAACCTGTCCCAGTCAAAGATTCGTAATCGTCTGCTGGTTGCGATCCCGGTATTTGTTTCGGGTTATTTGTTAACACTGGTTGATTTTACGGTTATCTGGCGTTACTTCGCGTTTTCAAATCAAGCGCTGGCAACCATTGTGTTATGGACATCGTCCGTCTACATGGTGCGTAATGGTCGTAGTCATTGGTTTGTGAGTTTGCCTGCGGCATTTATGACGGCCGTTTGTGTAACGTATATTGTTATGGCGCCTGAAGGTTTGGCAATGTCTGAGGGTTTTGCATACCCGGCCGGTATAGTAGTCGCTATTGTTGCTTTTCTATATTTTTTCTATGCGTCGGTTTATCGTAAAATAAAAGTATTTGCTTAATTTTGTAAGGGTCAAAATTGATTGTCTGGTTTTGACCTTTTATTTTTTTGTCTAAGAGAAAATGTTATGGAACTAATTTTAAAAAAACACTCTAATTCCTTGTTCATCTTTTTATTATCTAAAAGGTTTGTCTTTAATATTTTGTTTTATCTTTTTAGGGGGATGTATGGAGAATGTTTCAGGTTCGTCGCTATTGGGCAGTTCATGGGAGAGGCGAGAGGGTATTGGTGAATCACAAGAACCCACGGGAAGGGTTCAAATTTTGGATCAGCCACAAGGTTTGGTAAGACATCCGTCTGCCTCACAAGAGCGTCGTAGGATTGCTGGACAATTACTATCTACAAGGCAATTGAATACACCATCAACTATTGATGATGTGAGTAATTTGATTAATGATGCACTGGCTCATAATGAATTGTACAAATCAAATCAGCATCAAGTGAATTATAAATACGGAAAATGTGAATTTGTTTTGCGTGGTATGGCGGTTCTTGCGTTGGCATTTGGTGCTGCTTGTAATGCATTGGGTCTTCTGCAGTCTCCAGTTGGTGGGGATCAAATAGTTTTGTTCTGTGCGGTGTTATTAAGTATTGGCTTTATGTATGGTTTTGCCTTTGGTGGTAAAGCAATGGAGATCAAGCATGACATAAGTGAGGCTGGAGGATGTTTGCCATATCTGAAGTCAAAGGCTAATGCTAAAACAGCGGGTGCAGGTATTGCTGGAACATTGTATGGTGTAGGGTCTGGTGTCCTTGATAGTGATAATGCTGAAGGCGGTATATTAACCGTAGCTGGTAAAACCAAAGAAACAGCTGGAAAAGGGATTGCTGCAGTTGCAAAAACGGCGAAATATGTAAATTGGGGATTGGAAATTGCGTATCCAGCGTTAGCATTTTTGAGTCTGGCAAAGCGTTATAAAAATAATGGTGTCGGTCTAATTTATGGTGACACTCAACTGAAAAGAGAGCGAGATGAAAATGCGCTTAAGGTGCTTAAGCGATACAAAGAAATCGTTGGACAGATTGATTCAGATGATAATGCCTTGTTCTTTAATAAGGGAATTGTTGCGAGTATTGTTACGCATATGTCTAACGGTTTGGAAGAATATAACGACATAATGGCTGACTTGGAAAGCTTGCGATTTGATAAGCCACGTACCAAAAGATTATTGGAATTATGGAATCGTAGAGAAGTAATTGAGGTTTCCGATACAGAAGCGAAAGGATATTGGGATAGAGCCTGTGATTTTATTGGTGCCCGAAAAGAGCCAGCTTTCAATTTGCTTTTGGATACAGCATGTATATATGTAACAGCTATTGGGTTAGGTGTGCCTTTTGCCTCACCGCTGGCCAGTGCACATTATTTTGGTGATTTTGAAGCAAGAGGTTTGTTACTTGTTAACTCAACACTGCCATATGGTTTGAATTGTACAATGCTGCAAACAGTTCCGATGAATCACCTGTCTGGAACTGAATATTTCTTCCAGGTTTTTTCTTATATGCTTCAAGGAGGAGGATTCTCTCCTATTATAAAAGGAATGTTAGTAACAGGATCTTTCTATTTGAAAACTGGAGCGAAAGATTGTGATTTTGTTCATTGTGGACGCTCCCTCAAATATACACTTCGTAGAAGGTTGGGAACCCCTGCCGGTGCGGTTGCAACAGGTGCTTCTGTATTTGGAGTTGTTGGTTACCATAAAATTGCAGAAGGGGTCGAAAAGAGTGTACTTAAATTCGCTGGATTATTGAATTGTAATCTTGGGATTCCTTATCCAGGCTGGCTACTTCCACCACCTTCATCTTTCGTCGCCAATTTGGGACGTGGGTTTCTTGATATTATTGTGTTCAACGCCACGTATGATGCGGTAGAAACTGCGGGTAATTCTGTAATAAGAAACTTTAATCAAAAAGCAGATGTTCGCCGGATTCTTTATATCAGGAATACAAATCATATAGGAAAACCCACCTATGGCTCTAGATCGCTCGCACTTCAGGAGTTTGACGCTGAAAGATGTTTACTGAGGATGCCTGTTGAAGATATTCAACTAATTCAACGGTCACCTGGTTCCTATTCGATCGTAGGCAACATAGGAGAACAACGTCCGGTAAGAGCAACTTTAAGTAGCCATCCACTGGCCACCGATCATCATGAACCATCATCATTACAGATTGTTGAAGTTCATCAAGAAGAAATAGTGGGCGCTTCTGCTACTGTGCCGGCGGATGGAGAAACAACACCAACGCCTGAAGAGGAGGACGCCGCAAGAGCAGTGCAAGAAATGCAGGCTGCTTTTGACCAGCTAATTGGTCAAATTGATCAAATGTCTACTAGTGAAACTATTGGCTTTGATCTTCAAGCGGGTTCATCAGCTGGTGTTGTTTCTGGTCAAGTAGATGAGTCTCTGTCTGTCGCTAGCAGTGATGGAAGTTCAGAAACTGTCATTGCATCAGAGGCTGTCATTGCATCAGAGGATTGGGGTTCTAGGCTCGGGTCATCACGTGAGTCAGATGTGTAAACTGTAATATTCAAATAATTACTTTTTATTGATAGTAAAAGAAATAGATATTGAGAGGCTAAGCAATGTTGATATGTTGCTTGGCTTCTTATATCTAAGAAAGAAAATGTGACAGGTACATGCTGCCCCTTTCAAAGGGCTTGAGATGAGCAGTGAGGTATCTTTGATTTCAGACTTTCTGGGATATAATGAAACCAAGCTTTCGCTTGTAGGTGGAAACCACTATGTCGTAGTATGGCAGCGGAAGGAAAATGATAAAAATAGGGATATTGAGTAGAGCATAAGCGGGAGAGGCAGTCATGCGACCAATCGACCTGCAACAGGTGATTAGCGATATGCGCAGCCAGCTTGCGCCGGTAGTGATGTGCCAGGCTGGCTATGTTTTTGTCAATCTTGAGAAGTTACCCGCCCACGAAGCGCTGCAGGCGCAAATTCATGATCGCGTCGAATCCGGCGTCATCCGACCATTAACCCACCTCAATGATGATGATGTCGCGGTATTTTATGCCGCCGAACGCCCGGTACCGCCTGAGCGACGGCGCCGTCAGCAACAACAGGCCATGTTTCAGTTGAATTCTCTCTGATGCATGTAAAAAACACCCAGAAGCCCGGTTGATATCCGGGCTTTTTTATAGGTGAAAGCTTGTAGTTGTCATCTGCGTACGGGTAGGTGAAACCGACAATGATGCTCAGAAAAACATCATAAAAAGAAGGGCAATTCGCAGGGTATTTATGCCATTTATCGTATAAAAGCCGAGCAAAGTCTGACATGGATCAGTATAAGCGCGGGTTAAATCCTTATCATGACCCCCGATTTTCCAACACAACCATAACTCCTCGACTGGACTGCACTCTATGGGCAAATTCAAGTTTCCTTCAGCCTACACGGTGCTAATGGCGATCATTGTATTCGTCGCGGCACTGACTTATATCGTCCCCGCCGGTCAATATGACCGTGTCATGAACCCCGAACTGGGCAAGGAAGTTCCGGTATCCGGCACGTACCACCTGGTTGATTCAAACCCGCAGGGTTTCTTCGATGTGGTCATGGCGCCGGGCGCTGGTTTCTACGATCCTGCCAGCTATGAAGCCGGCGCTATCGACGTCGCACTGTTCGTACTGGTTATCGGTGGCTTCCTGGGTATAGTCACCAAGACTGGCGCCATTGACGCCGGTATTGCCAAGGTCACCGCGGCGCTGGAAGGCAAGGAAGTCTGGATGATTCCTGCCCTGATGGTGTTGTTCGCCGCCGGGGGTACCGTGTACGGTATGGCGGAGGAAACCCTGCCTTTCTATATGCTGCTGATTCCGGTGATCATTGCCGCGGGCTATGATGCAGTCACCGGTGTGGCTGTGGTACTGCTGGGTGCCGGTATCGGTGTTCTGGGTTCCACCATCAACCCTTTCGCAACCGTTATCGCGTCCAACGCCGCTGACGTACCGTTCACTGACGGTATGGGTCTGCGTATCGCCATCCTGGTGATCGGTTTCATCATCACTGCTGCATTCCTGATGCGCTACGCTGAGAAAGTCCGCAAGGATCCTTCCCAGTCCCTGGTAGCGGACATGAAGGAATCCAACGAAGAATTCTTCCTGAAAAACCGTGAAGAAGGCATCGAGCTGACCGGCGCCCGTAAACTGATCCTGGTCCTGTTCGCTGCCAGCTTCGGTGTGATGATCTGGGGTGTATCTGCTGCCGGCTGGTGGATGGCTGAAATGTCCGCCCTGTTCCTGGTGAGCGCTATCGCTATCGGTCTGATCGGCCGCCTGAGCGAAGAAGAGCTGACCGGCACTTTCGTTGACGGTGCGCGTGACCTGCTGGGTGTTGCTTTCGTTATCGCGATTGCCCGCGGTATCGTTGTTATCATGAACGCTGGTAGCATCACCGACACCATCCTGTTCTGGTCTGAGAATGCGGTTTCCGGCCTGTCCGAAATCGTCTTCATCAACGCCATGTACTGGATCCAGGTTGTGCTGTCCTTCTTCATTCCGTCTACTTCTGGCCTGGCGGTACTGAGCATGCCGATCATGGCGCCGCTGGCTGACTTCGCCAACGTGAGCCGTGACCTGGTTATCACTGCTTACCAGTCTGCGTCTGGTGTCGTTAACCTGCTGACCCCGACGTCTGGTGTTGTTATGGGTGGTCTGGCCATCGGTCGTGTGTCCTACGCGAAGTGGTTCAAGTTCGTACTGCCGCTGGCGGGTGTCCTGACTGTCATGATCATGATCATGCTGAGTGTTGGCGCCGTGATGGGTCTCTAAGCAGTCGATACCTCTCGCGATGTATCCAAAGACAGGTCCGTAAGGGCCTGTCTTTTTTTGTGTCTTCTGAACTCACCAGGGTGGATCAACCCTGTTATCAGAATGCATAAATTTTGAGCAGTTTTTTTCAGTGCAGAATGACAATGGCACCCGGACGTCAGCTAAGAAGAAATGCACATGGTTATCCACAGGGATTGTGAATGACTTCATGGTTTTGCTCACAAATGACAGCCGGTAATAGAAGACAGTGAACACATAATGTTGCACTAAGGTGCAAATATCGGCTTAATTGTTTATTGGTACGTTGGTTCTGTTAATAAAAATAAAAAGAGGCCTCACAATGACTGCTGAGTCCAACGCCGCCGTCAAGACCGCCTTTACCGGGGAGTGGGAAGGAACCGCGGGCAATGACGTCAAAACACTGGATCACCTTTACGCCAAGATGTATGGCTATGGCGGTGACGACACCCTGACCGCTACCGGTGGTGGCGTGTTCATCAATGGTGGCGAAGGCCACGACACCCTGACAGCATATGGCATTGAGACCATCATCTACGGTGATAGCGGTAATGATGTGATCCGTGGTTATGCTGCAGATACCCAGCTGGGTGGTGGTGCCGGTGACGATGTGGTCGAAGGTCACGGCCTGCGGGCAACGTTGTCCGGCGGTGATGGGAATGACACCCTGCTGGCGACTGGCTTGCATGCCATTGTTGATGGCGGCGACGGGGACGATGTGATCGAAACCGCGGCGGGTGTGGCCAGAATTACTGACTTTGCCGGGCACAATACAATTCAGGCCTTTGGTGGCGCCAACCTGATTGATACCGGCGACGGTAATGATGATATTACCGCAGTGGCTGGCGCGAACAGTATCGCCGCAGGTGGAGGCAATAATACGGTCAACGCGGTTGGTGGTGCGAATATTATCCAGGTTGCGGACGGGGATAACACTGTCGTGGTCGGCGGTCTGGCGAATACGGTATTGGCCGGTCATGGCGATAACAACGTCACAGCATTGGGTGGCGGGAATGTTGTGTTTGCCGGACACGGGGATAACGCCGTCCAGGTTGCCGGTGGTGTTAATAGCGTCATGGTCGGCGACGGGGATAACCAGATACTCGCAGCCGGAGGCGTCAATATCGTGCTGGCCGGCAATGGCGATAACGATATTGCGGCACTTGGTGGCGCTAATTTTCTTGCAGCCGGTAGCGGCAATGATCACATCATGGCTGGTGGACTGGCGAACATCGTGCTTGCCGGTGATGGACATAACTCTGTAGAAGCCTTGGGTGGTGCCAATATCATCCAGAGTGGCACCGGTGATGATTTCATCGTTGCGGGTGGTGGTGCCAATGCTGTTGTCGCTGGCGATGGTAACAACACGGTTTTCGGACTGGGTGTCGCCAACCTGGTGTGGACTGGGAATGGCGCGGATGATATTGCCGTTGGCGGCCAGGTTAACCTGGTGAATGCCGGCGCTGGGGATAACACGCTGGTCGCGGCAGGCGAGGGCAATGTCTTTATCGCTGCGGACGGCAATGATGTCGCGCTGCTGGGTGGTGTCGCCAATATTGCGATAACCGGTGGTGGTAACAACCTCATCACGGCGGTCGGTGAAGCCAACATTCTGCAGGCTGCCAATGGCAATGATGTGATGGTGTCTGGCGGTGTTGCCAATATTCAGCTGGCGGGTAGCGGTGATAATGCCCTCGCAGCGTTTGGCGCCGGTAATCTTCAATTCAGCGGTTCAGGCAGTGATACCCAGATCGCGATGGGGGTTGCCAATATCCAGCTGGCGGGTGATGGGGATAACTCTCTACTCGCATTGGGTGAGGGTAATGTTCAGCTGACCGGCACCGGTAATGATTTCACTGTGGCCGGTGGTGTAGCCAACATTGTTTCTACCGCTTCTGGCAGTGATACCGTGATTACCGCAGGGGTCGCCAATGTGGTGCTTTCCGGTGGTGACAATGACACGGTCGTTGCAGCCGGAGAAACCAATATTGTCCTGAGCGGTTATGGGGATGACAGTGTCGTCTCTGTCGGTGTGAACAACCTGTTGCTGACAGAAGCGGGCGCCGACATGGCACTGGTGGCTGGCCAGAACAATGTCGCATTCACGGGCAGTGGCAATGATGTGATTGCTGCTATGGGACAGAACAACGCCATTGCCAGCGGATCGGGGGCCGATATTGTCGTGGCGATTGGCCAGAACAACCTGGTGGCTACCGATAACGATATTCAGATTTATGCTGAGGATCTGCCGCAGCAGGGTGTCTATCAGTTTGGGCTGGATTCCGTTATTGGTTTGGATACCTTCACGGACAGCGACAATGGTTTTGCACAGCGCCTGTTAGATAACCTTGGACTGGGTGTGACGGCTGAAGCAGAGGTTGCTTTAAGCGGGCAGCTCAGCATGCTGTTCCCGGAACTGGAACTATCCAGTCCGACGGTGCCTGACTGGCAGTCACCGGAATTGAATCTCCCCCAATATGATTATGCGATTCCGGCCTTGCCAGAACTCAAAGGCACGCCAGTGGAATACCAGTACGGTGAGTTGGTTGCCTACGGTTTGCCGGAGATTCAGTTACCTGAACTCAGCTCCCCGGAATTAAGTCTTTCAGGTATTACCTTACCGTCGTTTGTTCTCCCTAAATTGTCGGATGCGTCAGTGACCCTTGAAGACTGGCAGATAGATGCCAGTTACAAGCTGTCGTTTGGCCTTGATCAGACGGGCGACAATGGTGGTATTGGTAATTCTGTGCTGGGGCTTTTGGGCGGTGAGCTGGCGTTTACCAATTTCCTCGGCGATGTACTGGTTGAAGTGATTGGTGGCAGTTTTGATCTGAACGCCAATGGCACGGTAACGGTTAACGAAGCGGGTATCAGTGACCAGCATCAGGTAAGTGCGGATCTTTTGGTCTATAACGCCCCGGCGGATTACCAGATATTCAAAACATCAGCAGCCGGAAATAATGAACAGCCAGCAGTGGCCGCGGATAGCCGTACTGCTGAGATTGCATTGCCAACGGTCAACCTGCCAGCTTTCCATATTCCGGCATTCTCTATTAACAGCTTCGATATCAGTGGTTTCAGTGAAGGCCTGGCTGATGTGCTCAGTGGCAGGGAATTCTATGGCTATGCTGTACCTGAGTTTACGTTGCCTGAGCTGGCCATTCCGGGCTTCGATGTTGCCGATTATGCGGATGTTCAGGCACCGGCCCTTGAAGCACAGAGCTTTAGTTTGCCGGCATTCACCGTACCGGTTGTTGGTGGCATCAACGTAGCGGAGCGTCTGCCTGATCTGGGCTTCTCGCTCGATTTCCTGCAGGACAGTGGCGATATCGCCTTCCTGGCCGGACAGAATAACCTGGCCTTCACCGGCGCAGGTGACGACCTGGCTATCACGCTGGGGCAGAACAACCTGGTGCAGTCGGGTGAAGGTGACGATGTTGCCCTGATGCTTGGCCAAAATAATATCTGGCACGCCCAGGCTGGGAACGATCTCGGTTTTGCGGCGGGTGATCTGAACCTGCTGCAGGGCGGTGATGGCAACAATGTCATGATTGCGCTGGGTAATACGAATAATCTGTCGTCTGGAAACGGTGAAGATGCCGCCATCGCTATTGGCAATACCAATACGCTGGTAACAGGCTATGGTTCTGATGTCTTACTGGCACTGGGGAATCAGAACCGACTGGATGCCGGTGATAACGGTGATAACACGCTACTGGCGATAGGCGTCAATAACAGTCTGTCATCGGGCGATGGTAATGACATTCTGGCCGGTCTTGGTGCGGAAAACCGTTTTGCTGCCGGTGCGGGCGATGACCTGCTTATAGCTGTTGGTGGTGCCAATACCCTGCTGGGCGATGAAGCAGAGTTCAGTACTTCAGGCGGCGGACATGACGTGATGATTGCGGTAGGCGCGGTCAATACCGTCGATGCCCATTATGGTAATGACGGCGTTTATGCAGCCGGCTTAGGCAATACCATCAATGCGGGTAGTGGTAACGATATTGTTGCGGCTGCCGGTGTCGCCAATATTTTTGATCTCGGTGAGGGTGACGATATTGGTATTGCCCTCGGTGTGGGTAATGACGTTTCCGGTCAGGCGGGCGATGATTTCCTGATCAATATTGGCATGGGCGCCTCCGTTTCTGGTGACGCGGGCAATGACCTGATTTTCGATATCGGGATGACTGGCTTCTCCAGCGGTGGGGCAGGTGACGATATTCTGATGGGATTAGGTTGGGGTAGTCTTGATCTGTTATCCACTGCTGGCCTTGGTACGGATCTGTTCCTGCTGACGCAAGGTCTGAACACGGTCGTTCAGGATGGTGGCGCGTATTCTCTCAATGACCTGACCCATCTGGTCAATCTGACCAGCACCCTCAGTACTGACGGTGGCAGCGGAAACGACCTGTTTATCGCGGGCTTTGGATCAACGACAGCCGCTGGTGGGGAAGGCAATGACAGCTATGTCTACTACCTGAACAGCGGCAATTATGCGATTACGGAAACCGGCGGTCTGGATACGCTTGAATTCCGCAGCCATGACCTGTTCGATTTCCAGCTGGATACCTCAAACCTGTTCCTGTCTTCACTGGGTGAGGCGGGTTACCAGCTGGATGTGGTGGTTGATAACCAGTCATGGGCATCGGTGTCACTCAGCGGCTGGGAGAGTGATGACAGGATTCAACTGACAGACAGTGACAGCACACTGAGCCTGAGTTTTGCTGAACTTCAGCAGTATTGGCAGGATCAGGAGTCGATGGAGTCGTTTGAAGCGTATGACTTTGATCTGGCTGCTGTACTGGAAAGTGGGGTACAGGAGGCATTGGCGTCACTGGATGGCTATAGCGCGGATCCACTGGCAGCAGACCTTCTGGCCACACTGCAGAGTGACGGTTTGGCTGGCGTATCTTCCAGTCTGTATGCCGCGTTCGATGAATCCAGGGATCAGATTGAAGCGGCCACCATGGTAGCCTGATACCAGATATGGTGTACTGATAGTGTCAACGAAGGCTCCGTCATGGGGCCGGTTAACTTCCTGAATAACGATAAGAACATCGGAAGGGACAGCAATGAGCAAGCAGATGTTTTGCGATGGTGTAGAGAACATTGCGGTGATCAGTGGCAACGTCAGGGTGGAGCTGTTTGGTTTTGCTGCCGGTGCTACTGATGGGAAGCTTGATCACAACCGGGAAAAGACCGGCACACTGGTCATGAGTCCGGAAGGCTTTCTTCGCTGTTGTCAGGCGTTTGAGAATTTGAAGCAGGAAATGCTGGAGCGTGGGCTGTTAAAGCCAGCCCCGGCGGCTGCCAGCGACAAATCCCCGACATCTCCCAACTTTGCTGAGGCTGAAGCCTGACCGGCACGCTGGAGGTTTTCCTTGAGCAGTGGAAATCAGTCTCTGTCGTCAGCACTTGAATGTCTGGCGATTGTCGCCCGTTATCATCATCTCCGGCATTCACCGGAATCTCTCCGGATGATGGTCGAGGGGGCGTCACGCCTGGATGCGGCAGCCCTGGCTGGCATCGCTGAATGTGTGGGCTTAACGGCCCGGTGTGAATCACTCTCCATGACGGATCTGCTTAAGCAGGGCGCATCTTTCCCCGTGATTGCCATGCTGAATAATGGCAATACCGTGGTTGTCAGCGGTGTACGGCAGAAAGCACAGGGGGAGTTGGTGCTGCTTGTGCTGGATCCTTTGGCGGATCAGAAAGTCCATCTCATGGAAATTTCTGAAGCGGCATTTGCCAGTGTCTGGACCGGCGAGGTTGTGAAACTACAACCGAAGTTGCAAATTTCAGCTGATCATAAAGCGTTTGGTGTGCGCTGGCTGTTTGAACAGATTGCTGCACCGCGCGGCGTCTTAACTCATATTTTCATCTTATCCCTGTTACTCCATTGCCTGGTTTTCGTGGTGCCGGTGTTCACCATGGCGGTTTTCGATAAGGTGATCGGCTACCAGGGGTATGCAACGTTGCACGTACTGTTTGTGGGGGCAGTCATCGCACTGCTGTTCTCTGGCGTGTTTGGTTATCTTCGAACCTTGTTGATTCAGTACGCGGCTGGTCGTCTGGATGTGTTGCTGGCGGAGCGTATTGCATCAGGTCTGTTCCGGCTGCCCTTGTCATTTTTCAAGAAACTGCCAACGGGAGGACTGATTCGTCAGGTGCAGGAATCAGACCGTATTCGGGAATTTATCACCGGCAACCTGTTGTTCACACTCATCGAATTCACCGCCATTGTGGTGCTGTTACCGGTCATGTTTATGTTCAGCTGGCAGCTCACCCTGCTGGTGCTTGGGTTTGCCGTGTTGATTGGTCTTAATGCGCTGGTGGCTATGGGAGCTTCACGTCGGACCGTCGACCTGCTGTATCGGGCAGAGGACGACAGACAGTCACTGATTGCCGAGACATTGTCCGGTGTTGAGACCGTTCGAGCCTTGGCGCAGGAATCCAGAATAAAGCGTCGATGGTTGAGTAAAAGCGCAGAAATTGTCCGCCTGAATCGACAGACGGGACTGACAACCGGTTTGGTCTCAGAAAGTGGAGGGCTGCTACAGAAACTGATGCAGCTCACCATCATCTGGTATGGCGCCCAGCAGGTGTTGGCGGGAGGGCTGTCTATCGGTGTCTTGATTGCCTTCAATATCATGGCCGGTCGTATTGCGGGACCATTGGTTCAACTGGCCGGGATGCCCGGCCGTCTTCAGCAGGTGCGTCAGTCGCTTTCGACCCTGGGAACATTGCTGAACCAGCCCCCCGAACGATTACGTACATCAGGCGTTACTGCGCCAGTTAAGGGGCGGATTGAGTTCCGACAGGTGAGTTTCAGTTATACACCGGAAGTGCCAGGTATTCTCAAAGCGGTCAGTTTCCAGATTGCGGCGGGTATGAAAGTTGCGGTTGTGGGGGCCAGTGGTTCGGGAAAAAGCACGGTTGCACGACTCATGGCCGGTCTCTACCGGCCGGGTAAAGGTCAGGTGCTGATTGATGGCATTAACCTGCCGGAGTATGAACCTGCCTATCTGCGTTCCCGGATGGGTATTGTGCTTCAGGAATCGTTCCTGTTCCGGGGCACCGTTCAGGAGAACATTGCCGCCTGTGCACCGCATGCCGGGCTCAATGAGATTATGGAAGCGGCGCGTATCGCAGGCGCTCATGCCTTCATAGAAACACTGCCCCAAGGGTATGACACTGTTTTAGATGAGCAGGGTGCGAACCTGTCAGGTGGTCAACGTCAGCGACTCTGTATCGCCAGGGCGATACTGCACGATCCCGCCATGCTGCTGTTGGATGAAGCGACCAGCGCCCTGGATCCTGCGACTGCTGATCAACTGGAGGAGAACCTCGACAGGCTTGCCAGTGGACGAACGCTGGTGATGGTGACCCATCGTCAGTCACTGCTGCAGGCGATGGACAAGATTTTGCTGGTTGAACAGGGAGAGGTGAGAGCCATAGGTCGTCATGATGAATTGTTAGCTTCAACGCCATCATATCGATTGTTGTGGCAGAGACAGGTTGCGGGAGAGCCGGTATGAAACAGGTTTTCTCCTGGCTCAGGGCGCGTTATGACGTCTGGAAAAAAACAGCACTGACTGAGCCTCTGCAACCTGACTGGCGACAGATTGCATCCGAATCACCACCGGCATGGTTGCCGCTGGTGTCCTGGTCGGGACTCTTGCTGTTCGTCGTATTGTTTCTCTGGGCTGCCATTTCTCGGGTTGAGACGACTATCGTTGCGCGAGGGGAACTTGTCTCCCAGTTACCAAATACACCCGTACAGCCACTGTATGATGGCATTGTCCGGCAGATGTCTGTTTCCCTTAACTCCCGCTTAACGATCTGAAGAAGTAAGGCTAAATTGAATGAAGAGAGCGTCCCCTGTGCTCTTCAGGCAAAAT
>NZ_BAABFL010000459.1:0-37875 GCF_039540975.1 Kistimonas scapharcae | reverse complement strand
CGTTTTGTGCAAAAACTGTACTCTGTTGCCAAAAGTACGGCCAGCTTGCTCACATTCCCAAGGTTAAGCGGGATTTAAGGTTGTGGAACTCCTTAGAAGCCAAGTAGGCGATGATGGCTACTATGAATCAATGAAAATGGAACCCAGTGTCCGTACAAAGACACTGGATTCATTGATCAATAAGGCATTTGTACGAAAGAAGGGTAAGTATCAGGATCCTTATGCGGATATCACCGATAAGGTGGGTATTCGGTTTGTCGTGCTGTTGACCAGAGATATCAACGTACTACAGGGGATTGTCGAATCTCATCCTGATTGGGAATATTCTCTGGATCGTGATTTTCAGCAGGAAAAGGACAAAGACCCACGCTTATTTGATTACCAGTCCATGCACTACGTTGTAAGGGCTAAAAGAGATATTGATCTCCATAGTGCTACTGGCGATTTGCAAGTGTCTGAAGGAACCCCTTGCGAAATCCAGATTCGAACACTCTTGCAGCATGCGTATGCTGAGGTAACACATGATACCTTGTATAAGGGCAATGTGACGGCTGATGCACTGGTTCATCGAACGATTGCCAAAAGCATGGCACTGATGGAAACCACTGATGATCTGCTGGTAAAGGCAAAAGAACTACTTGCGGGGCCAGGTCAACAGCTCGAATCCTGGGAAACCGTACTCAAGGATCGTTTTAAGCAGATTATCTCAGGTCAAGATGTCTGCTATGAGTATGATGTGAAAAGCATGAGTTTTGTGCTGGATGCCTTACAAGAGTTGTTGAGTAAAGAAACGCCCGAAAAGTTCCAGGAATTCTGGGATAACCCTGAAAACAAGTACATGGAATCGCAAATCATTGACCATTGGAATGATGATACGCTTTACCGGCAGCCAACAATTACTCTGCTTTATTATCTTGCCAATCGTCGTCGACATCTGCTGCCCAAAGTGTGGCCTTTACCACATGATTCACTGAATGGGATATACAGAGATTTAGGTTTGGCGCCAACTTGGTAAGCTGACATGCAAGTGTGTAAAACCATTTAAAACCCGCCATATAACATACCGCCGTACTCTGGCGGTATGAAACCCTTTAAAACTTTTCTTGCTCTCAACAGCCAGCAGCCTGCCGATGCGCAGGCCTGTATTGCGCTGAACTTCGAGCTGCCTGCCGTTGCTGATGACCAGGTGCTGCCGGAGTGGCTGGAACTGATCCCGGCAGGGCGCTTCAGTGGCGTGGATGGTCGCAGCTGGAACAACGCTTCCCCTGACGCCGTCATTCGCTATACCCGCGCCTATGGACGCGACATTCCCCTGGATATCGAACACGCCTCGGAGCTGAAAGCCCCGAAGGGCGAGGACGCCCCGGCCCAGGGCTGGTTCCCCATTGCCGAGCTGGAAAACCGCGATGGCGCCATCTGGGGCCGGCTGGAGTGGCTTGACCATGGCCGTGAGCGGGTTTTGAGCAAGAAGAACCGCTATTACAGCCCGGCCTTCATCTATGACAGCGCCGGCAACGTCCTGCGCATCAAGTCAGTGGGCCTTACCAACCAGCAGAACCTGACCCAGCTGCCGGCGCTCAATCACGAAACCCCTTCCAACCCACCGCAACCAGAAGGAGCAGACGCCATGCCGCTGCCAGTCATCCTCTGTCAGGCCCTCGGGCTGGCAGACACTGCCACGGAGCAGGAAGCCCTCCAGGCCGTGAACACCCTCAAGGCGGATCACCAGACCGCGTTGAACCGTGCCCAGACCCCGGATCCGGCGCAGTTTGTACCCCGCGCCGATCACGACCTGGCGTTGAACCGTGCCCAGGACGCCGAAACTCAGCTGTCCGGTTACCGTGACCGCGAGATCGAGGCGGAAGTGGATGCGGCCATCAAGGACGGCAAGGTGGCGCCGGCCAGCAAGGACTATCACCTGGCGGTCTGCCGTGACCAGGGCGGGCTGGAGCGTTTCCGTACCTTTGTTGCCACGGCGCCCAAGGTGATCTCGGACCAGTCCGTGAAAGACCGCAAGCCGGAAGCCCAGCAGGGCAAGCTGGACGACACCGAGCTGGCCCTGTGCCGGGACCTCGGCCTGACCGCCGAAGAGTTCCTGGCCGCCAAGGCTGACACCCCACAGGCATAAAGGAGACGACAATGCCGAATATTACCCCTGCCGTTCTCTCAAGCCTGTTCACGGGCTACAAGGCGAACTTCCAGCGCGGCCTGCAACGCGCCAAGCCCACCTGGAACATGGTGGCTACCGAGGTGCCCAGCTCGACCCGTTCCAATACCTACGGTTGGCTGAGCAAGTTCCCCAAGTTCTCCGAGTGGGTCGGTGAACGCCAGATCAAGGCGCTGGCCGCCAAGGGTTACGAGATCGAGAACAAGGACTACGAGTCCACCGTGGGCGTGCCCCGTAATGACATCCTGGATGACCAGCACGGTGTCTACGGCATGATCTTCGAGAACATGGGCGAGGAGGCGGTGACCTTCCCGGATGAGCTGGTGTACGCCCTGATGATGGCCGGCTTCTCCAGTGACTGCCATGACGGCCAGTACTTCTTTGATACTGACCACCCGATCTTCCCCAATGTCGACGGCACCGGCACGGCAGCGACCTACAGCAACATGATTGCCGGCAGCGGCGAGCCCTGGTTCCTGCTGGACACCTCCAAGGTGCTCAAGCCGTTCCTGCTGCAGATGCGCCAGCGGGCGGAGTTTGTCACCAAGACCGACCCTAACAGCTCGGATCATGTGTTCAAGGCGAAGGAGTACCTGTACGGCGTCGATTGCCGCCTGAACGTGGGTTACACCTTCCCGCAGCTGGCCATTGGTGCCAAGAGCGCCCTGGACGCTGCCAACTTCGAAACAGCCTGCAAGATGCTGCGCCAGATGAAGACCGACGGCGACAAGCGCCTGGGCATGAAGCCGACCCTGCTGGTCGTGGGGCCGGGCAATGAAGCGCCTGCGCAGAAGCTGATCAAGGCCATGAACGACGCCAGCGGCGCCAGCAACATCCACTACAACAAGTGCGACCTGCTGGTCAGTCCGTACATTGAGGCGGCGGGCGCCTGATCATGGCGCCAGGGATGGCACCGGGCCGGGCATGACCGGCCCCCTCTTTAACTGACAGCGAGGCACGCCCATGACTGACAAGCCTGCACCGGCCAAGAAGGCGCCGGAGAAAAAAGCCCCGGCCAAACAGCCGGCCACGAAAGTGCCTGCCAAGGCGGATACCGACAAGCCACAAGACCAGGTCAAGCCGGGATCGTCGGCTGATCAGCCTGCGGTGAAAACACCGGCCCCGGCGAAAAGCGACAAGCACCAGGTCACGGTCCGCTCCACGGACAAGCGCGACTTCTTCCGTTGCGGTATCCGGTTCACCCCGGACGGCGTCACGGTGGCACTGACCGACGAACAGCTGGCCCGGATCAAGGCCGAGCCACGCCTGGTGGTTGAGGAATAACCATGGCCGCCTACGCCACGGAGCAGGACCTGGTCGACCGGATCGGGGAGGACAGCCTGCTGGTGCTGACCAATGGTGACGCCCAGGCGGCGTCCCGCGCCATCACCCAGGCGTCTGACGAGATCGACCTGTACCTCGGCAAGCGCTACGTGCTGCCGCTGGCGACCACGCCCAGCACGGTGCGCAACCTGTGCGTGACCATCGCCCTCTACTGGCTGGCGGATGATGCCGCCGGCATGACGGAGCTGGCGGAGAATCGCTACAAGGCCTCGGTCAAGACCCTGGAGCAACTGGCGAAGGGCGTGATCAGCCTGGGACTGCCCGATGCGGAGAAGGCGGCGGAGAACACGGCGGGCGACGTGCAGTTGGCCTCCGGCCCCCGTCGCCTGAGCCGCGACTCACTGGCGGGGCTGCTCTGATGGCGGGCACGGCGATCCTCTACAACCTCGACGGCATTAACCAGGCGCAGCGCCAGGTGGAAAAGCTGGCCGAGCTGGACAAGGCCGACCTGCTGGAAGGGCTGGGGGCGGAAGCCGAAAGCCAGACCCGGCGCCGGCTCAGCGAGGAGAAGGAGAGCCCGGACGGCCGCGCCTGGGAACCGCTCACGGATGACTGGGGCAAGCGTAAGGCCGCCAAAAGTTCCGGCGGCCTGCTGGAGTACCAGGGTCACCTGATCGACAGCATCAGCTACCAGCGCCAGGGCAACGCCGTAGAGGTGGGCTCACCGCTGGTCTATGCGGCCATTCACCAGCACGGCGGCGCGCCAGTGGGCAGCGCCATCCCTGCCCGGGAGTACCTGGGACTGAGCCGGGAGAATGCCGATGACCTCAACGCCATTACCCGGGACTTTATCGCAGGAGTGTGGGACGCATGAGCCTGGACGCGGTGAAGGCGGCCATTGTCGCCCAACTGACAGACGACTACCGGCAGACAAAGAAGGTGCGGATGGTCGAGTCCCATCGTGGCCGGTTTGACTCGGTGGCCGAGATCAAGCGCCACGGCACGGCCAGCCCGGCATTGCTGGTCTGTACCGACGGGGTGCGTAACTGCCAGGAACGCTTTGGCCGCCATGGCGGGATCTGGGGGGATGCCTCCTTCTTTGTCTACATCGTGACCCGGGATCTGCCAGGCGTTACCCGAGACACCCAGGCCGAAGCCCTGGCTGGGCAACTGGCCCACACGGTGATCGACAACACCTGGAACGACAAGGCCCAGTCGGTCAAGTCTATTGACGCCCGCAACCTGACCACCACTGAGGTGGACAAGCTGGGGGTGGCGCTCTGGGCGGTGGGCTGGCAGCAGCCGGTGCTGATCGAGCCTGTGGATGCGGACAGCGGACTGGATACTTTCGCCACCCTGTCAGCCACCTGGGACAGTGCGCCCGGCGACGGTGAACCGACCATGGAAGCCACGATTGAACTGGAGCAGGAGACCCGCCCATGACATTCACAATCAAGCCCGCCGATGGGCTGAAGGTTCGCAAGCCGGACGGTAGCCACCTGGCCGCCGACGGTGAGTCGGTCGTATTGACCGGCTACTGGCGCCGCCGACTGGCGGACGGCGATGTGGTCAAGGCCACTGCCAGCAAGAACGCGAAGAAAGGAGGCGCGGCATGAGTATCTCGTTTAACGACATTCCCAACACGGTACGGGTGCCGCTCGCCTATATCGAGATTGACAACAGCGGCGCCATCAGCGGTACCCCGGCGCCCATGCACCGGCTGCTGGTGTTCGGCCAGCGGCTGAGTACGGGCACGGTGGCCGCCGGTGAGCCGGTACGCATCACCAGTCCCGGCCAGGCGGAGCAGGCCTTCGGCGCCGGTTCCATGCTGGCAGCCATGTTCCGCCACCTGAAGCAGGCCAACGACCAGCTGGAGACCTGGGTCATCGCCCTGGACGATAACAGCCAGGGCAATGCGGCCGCGGGTAACTTCGCCCTGACCGGTACAGCCTCGGCAGCGGGCACCCTCAGCCTGATGATCGGCGGCGAACGGGTGCAGGTAGGGGTGGCGGCCGGTGATGCGGCGGCTGCCGTTGTCACGAAAGCGGCCGGGCTGATCAACGGCAACAGTCGTTTGCTGGTGACAGCGGCGGCAACGGACGGCGAGCTGAAGATCACTAGCCGGCACAAGGGCGAGATCGGCAATGACATCGACTTGCGGGTGAACTATTACCCGGGTGAAGCAACACCTGCAGGGCTCACCGTGGCGGTCACCGCCATGACCGGTGGCAGCGCCAACCCGGATATCGGTGTGGCACTGGCGGCCATGGGCGACGAGTGGTACCAGAGCCTGGTCATGCCTTACCTGGATACCGCCAACCTCAACGCCCTGTCCATTGAACTGATGGATCGCTGGGGCCCTGACCGGATGATCGATTCGGTGACCTACAGCGCGATCCGCGGCAGCCATGCCGAGATCGGCACCTTTGGCAACAGCCAGAACCAGTTTTTGCTCTCCTGCATGGGCGCGGGCCGTGCGCCCCAGCCGGGGTTTGTCTGGGCGGCGGTCTATGGCGTGATGGCGGCGGCCTCGCTGGCCATTGACCCGGCGCGTCCCCTGCAGACGTTGCCGCTGCCCGGCATCCTACCGCCGGCCATCAAGGATCGCTGGACCCGCACCGAGCGGGAGCTGTTGCTCCACGACGGCATCGCCACCCATAACGTGGGCGCCGGTGACGTGGTGCAGATTGAGCGGGAGATCAGCACCTACCAGGAAAACCAATTCGGGGATCCCGATCCCAGTTACCTGGACATCACCACACCGGCAACGCTGTCGTATATCCGCTACGCCACCCGGACCCGGATCACCCAGAAGTTCCCCCGGCACAAGCTGGCTAACGACGGTGCCCGGTTTAATCCTGGTCAGGCCATTGTCACCCCCGGGATCATCCGCGCCGAGCTGCTGGCCCTGTTCACCGAACTGGAAGCCAAGGGCCTGGTGGAGAACTTCGAGCAGTACAAGGCGTCGCTGGTCGTGGAACGCAATGCCGATGATCGCAACCGCCTGGATGTACTGGCACACCCGGATATCGTCAACCAGCTGCGGGTGTTTGCCGCGAAGCTGCAATTCATTCTTTAAGGGCTTTTAAGGAGGCTTTATATGCAGATTACAGGCAAGGCGGTCATCCGGGTGGACGGGCAGGAACTGCGCTCCCTGGATGGTGCGTCCCTGAATGTGGGCGGCATGTCCCGGGAGGCAAAGACCGGCAGCAACCGGATCTGGGGTCATACCGAAAAAATCACCGCGCCGGAATTGTCCCTGAAGGTGGCCCATACCCGTGACACCGACCTGATCGCACTGGGCAAGATCACCGACGCCACCGTGGACTTTGAGACCGACACCGGTGATCGCTACATCATTGTCGAGGCCTGGGTGAGTGAACCGCCCAGCCTGTCGGCGGACAGCGGTGAGGTGGATCTCAAGTTCAGCGGCGTGGAGTGCAAGCGGGCATGACGATGACCTTTGAACTGAAAGACGGCCTGCGGATCGGTGAAGGCGACACGGTGGAGATCCACCGCACCGTCAAGCTGCGCCAGCTGGGCGCAGGGGACGTGATCGACGCCATGCAGGCCTCCGAGCGGGTGATTCCCACCCCGGACGGTTACCAGATGGTGCAGTCTCCCAGCCTGATGGGGCTGGAACTGCTGCGCCGCCAGGTAAAAAAGCTGGGCGCGATCAATGGCCCGTTGTCGTTTACTGACTTGGCGAAACTGTCCAGCCGTGACCTGAAAAAGCTCCAGGACGAGGTGGAGAAGCTGGACGCCGCTGTTGCGAAAGAGCTGGAGGCGCGGGGGCGAGTTCAGCCGGCAGGCGCAGGCGCTTGATGATGCACTGCTCCTGCTGGCCTGTCGCACTCATGCCCGGCCGGAGTGGCTGGGCGCACTGCCGCTGAGCCGGTTTGTCCGGATGCTGAAGACCGTCACAGGAAACGCCCATGCGTGATATGAAAGCCTCTGTGGTTATTGACCTCGCCGGGAACCTCACCCGGCGAGCGCAGCAATACAGCCAGAGCCTGGGCAGGATGGCGCAGACCGGCAGTCGCCACTTTGCCTCCCTGAACCGGGCGGCGACAGCGGCTTCCGACGGTATCGACCGCTACGGCAACCGGGCCGTGCTGGCCGGTGGCGCAGCCGCCTTTGCGTTCAAGAAGACCTTCATCGACACCGCTGCCGAGTTTGAGCGGTTCGAGATCATCCTCTCCCGATTGGAAGGATCGAAGGAGAAAGGCGCACAGGCCATGGACTGGGTCAGTGACTTTGCCGCGAGCACTCCCTACGAGCTGGCCCAGGTCACCGACAGCTTTGTGAAACTCAAGGCCTATGGCCTCGACCCGGTCAAGGACGGCCTGCTGACCACCCTGGGTGATACCGCCGCCGCCATGGGCAAGCCCATCGAGCAGGCGGTGGAAGCCATGGCCGATGCCATCACCGGCGAGAACGAGCGGCTCAAGGAGTTTGGCATCAAGGCCCGGGCGGAAGGCAACCGGATCGTTTACGAGTACACCGCCAACGGCCAGACCATGACCAAGGCGGCGAACAAATCCAACCGTGCCATGATCCAGTCCACCCTGCAGGCGATCTGGAACGACAAGTACGGCGGCGCCATGAACGACCTCAGCCAAAGCTGGGGCGGTATGACCTCCAACCTGTCCGACCAGTGGACCCGGTTCCAGAATCTGGTCATGGAGCAGGGCGCGTTCAAAGAGCTGAAGGGTGAGATCGGCGGGCTGCTGGACACCCTCAACCAGATGAACGACGACGGCACACTGAATGAGAAGGCAAAGGTGGTCAGTGATGAACTGGTCGCCGGCCTGCGTGCGGCCAAGGAAGTGGGCACGGGGTTATATGAGGTGCTGTCCGCCGTGGGTAAGGCGGTGTCGTTTATTGCTGAGCAGACCGGCGGCTATGCCAACCTAGCCAAGATTCTGGCCACCATTTACCTGGCTAACAAGGCGCTGCGCATCGGCGGCGGGCTGGCCAAGGGTATTGGCGGGGTATTAGGCAAGGGCGGCGCGAAAGGTGCTGCCGCTGCCGGTGGCTTTGGTGGTCGCGGTCTGACGCCGGCCACGCCGCTCTACGTGCAGATGGTCTCCATGCCACTGGATGCGATGGGCGCTGATACCGGCAAGAAGCCGGGCAAGTCGACCCGTCGTACCCGGGGTGGCCGCCTGAACCGGCTTGGCGCATCCATCGGTCGCTACGGCGGCAAGGCCCTCTCGGTAGCGTCAAAGGCAGCGGTACCGCTGGCGGTGGCCGGCGGGGCTTACCAGGCCTACAACATCGCCACCGATGACAGCATGACCGCGAAACAAAAAGCCGTGGCCGGATCCGAACTGGCCGGCGGCATGGCAGGCGGCGCCCTGGGCATGAAACTGGGGGCGGCCATTGGCACCGCCATCCTGCCCGGGATCGGCACCGCGCTCGGTGCTGCCCTGGGTGGTCTTGGCGGCTACGTGGCCGGCGAGTGGGCCGGTGGTGAGACCGCCGAGGCGGTGACCGGCGGCTCCATGCAGGGCGAGCTGAAGATCACCATCGACAGCGAAGGCCGGCCGACCGTGAAACAGCTGGAGAGCAACAGCCGCCTGGCGCTGGATGTGGACACCGGCATGAGCATGGGAGTGGTGGGATGAGCTGGCGCGAGAGAATGCTGCCCGGCAGTTTCCGTGGCGTACCGTTTTACTGCGAGAGCCACAGCGAGGACGGTGGCCGTCGGGTGGCGGTGCACCAGTACCCGCTGCGGGACAAGCCCTACGCCGAAGACCTGGGCCGCAAGGCCGGAGAGCGGAGTCTGGAGTGCCTGGTGATCGGGGCGGACTACATGGATGCCCGCGACGCCCTGAAACAGGTCTTTGCACAGAAAGGCCCCGGCGAACTGGTGCACCCGTGGCAGGGAACCATGATGGTGCAGCTGACCGGTTTCAGCCTGCGCGAGTCTACCCGGGAAGGGGGCTGCGCCCGGTTCTCCATCCGCTTTGTTGAGGCCGGCGGCAATGACCTGCCCACGGTGCGACCGGATACCGGCGCCCACCTGCAGCAGTCCTGCGGCAAGGCCTGGGACATGAGCCAGTCCAACCTGGCGCAGAACTACCAGGTCAAAAGCGAGGACAAGAGCTGGCCCGATCAGGTGCTGGCCCAGGCCACGGCCATGGTGGAGGGCGTACTCAACAAAATCCGTGCGGTGACCGGCGGGATTATCGGCCAAATCAATGGTTTACAGGACATTGTTACTGACCTTGTGGAGCTGGCGGCGGAGCCGGGCAAGCTGTTTATTGCCATCCAGGCGGAGCTGCTGGCCATTGCTGCCTGGAACCCGCTGGCAGCGCTGGGGGTGTACGAAAACCTGTTTGACTACTGGGGCGGTTATGACGACTGGGACGCCGGCGACTACAGCGTGCCACCGTACTCTTCCACCGTGATCGAGGCCCGGACGGCTGCCAATGAACGGGCCGTGGCCACCCTGGTGGCGGACGCCGCCCTGGTCAGCGCGGTGCAGACCCTGGCGACACTGACACCGGACTCGGCGGAACAGGCCGCCGCTTGGCGACTGGACTGGTCCGACCGGATCGGTGACCGCCTGCTGAGTGCCGACCCGGTGATGACCACGGCCCTGACCGGGCTACGCCAGGCCATGGTTGTCCATCTCGACAGCAGCGCCGCGCGCCTGCCCCAGACCGCCACCCTGAATCCCGTGGCAGTAGAACCGGCGGTGGTGATTGCCTACCGGGAGCTGAACGACGCTAGCCGTGCAGATGACCTGGTGCGCCGCAATACCGTAAGTCATCCGTCGTTTGTTCCCGTCAAGCCACTGGAGGTGCTCTATGGCGACTGACCACTACCCGGTCGAGTTGACCGTCGACGGCCAGATCCATGGCGGCTGGACCTCGGCCCACATTAACCGCAGCCTGCTGGCGCTTTCCGGCAGTTTTAACCTGACGCTGACCGAGAAGTGGCCGGGCAACCTGACTGGCAAGCCCATCAAGCCGGGCAGCCGCTGTCGTCTGTCCCTGGACGGTGAAACCGTGATCGAGGGACACATTGATGAGGCGGTGGTCCGGTATGACGGCGAGAACCACCAGGTGAGCGTCTCCGGCCGTGACCTGACCGGTGACCTGCCGGACTGTTCGGTGCTGCCGGAGAAGGCCGGCGAGATCAAGGGGCTGAGCCTCAAGGGACTGGCGGGCGCGTTCTGCCAGCCCTACGGCATTGGTGTGACCGAGGCGCAGATTCCTGACCAGGCCAAACAGGCCTTTATCACCTTCCGGGTGGAACCCGGGGAGACTGTCTTCGAAGCCCTGGAACGGGCCAGCCGGATGCGGGGCGTGCTGCTGACCGTGGACAGCCAGGGGCGGCTGCTGATCACCAGCCCGGACACCGGGCCTGCCCGTTACCGGCTGGCGCTGGGGCGCGAGATCCTCACCGCCGAGCTGACCGCCAGCCACCGTGACCGTTACAGCCTGTATCGCGTGGAAGGGCTGGCGGATGCCGGCGGACAGGCCGGTGACAACCTCAGCGCCCAGGGGCTCGCGGTGACCGGCGAGATCACCGACCCGGCCATCACCCGCTACCGGCCCCGGTTGCTGCAGGCGGAGGATTCCCTTGACCCGCAGGCGGCGGATAACCGGGCGAAGTGGCAGGCGGCCCGCGCCATGGCCAGCGGCAACCGGGCTGCCATCACCGTGCAGGGATGGCGTGCCAGTGACGGCAAGCTCTGGCGCACCAATACCCCGGTGGCGCTGGAGGACGGCTTCCTGGGCTACTCGGAGAGCAAGCCGCTGCTGATCGTCAATGTGGCGTTTTCCCTGGATGAGGGCGGCACCAGGACCGAGCTGGAACTGATGCCGGCGGCGGGGCTGACCCCGGAACCGCTCAGTGAAACCGATATGGAAGGGCTTTATTAATGGGGGCTTTAACGGACATTCAACGGCTGTTAAACCGGGCGTTAATGCCATTGCAGCGCCGCCTGCGATTGCTGGCGGGGCGCGCAGTGGTCACCGGAATCAACGACCAGCGTCGTCGGCAGAACCTGCAGCTGAAGATGGCCGGCGGTGAAGTGGCCGCCGGGGTGCCGCGGGTGCAGAACTATGGCCATACCTCCGTCCCACTGACCGGTGCGGAAGCTCTGGTACTTGCCCCTGGTGGTGTCCGTGGCCAGCTCACCGTGGTGGCGCTGGATGATCCTCGCAACCGACCCACTGATCTGACCGCCGGCGACAGTTGCCTTTATCACCACGAAGGCCACCGGCTGCTGCTGACCAGAGACGGCCGGGCTGTGCTGATCTGTAACACCCTGGAAGTGCAGGCGGCGGAGGCTATCACCTTTGATACGCCGTTAGCGTCGTTTACCGGTGATGTGGCCATTGGTGGTGATCAGACCGTGACAGGTGTCAGCCATGCCGCGGATCACGACAGTGGCGGCATTTCCGGCAAGACCCACCTCCATGGCAGTGACGGGAGGCCGGTCTGATGGATGCGCGCCTGGTGTTTGCCGGCGGTGGCTTTGACCTGCTGCTCAGTGACGCCGACCTGGCCCGGGATGACAGCCTGGAGACGGCGGTCATTGTCAGCCTGTTCACGGATCGCCGCGCCGAGCCCGGTGATGTGGCGACGGGGCTGGATCCCCGCGGATGGTGGGGGGATAGTTTCCAGGACGGTGACGACCGGATCGGCTCACGGCTCTGGCTGCTGGGCCGGGAGAAACTGCTGCCGGAGACTGCCGAGCGGGCTAGGGGCTATGCCCGCGAAGCCCTGCAGTGGCTGCTGGATGACGGCGTGGCCGCCAGGGTGCAGGTCACTGCAGAGTTGCAACGCCCCGACCGGCTGGCGCTGCAGGTTGCCATTGAGCGACCGGACGGCCGGCGTGAGGCGTACCGATTTGATCATGTATGGGAGGCGCTCAATGGCCTACGAAACCCCTGACCTCAAGACCCTGATCGCCCGTGTGCAGGGAGATGTGGAGGCTGGCCTGCCGGGCAGTTACGCGCGTCCCCGGCGTAACCTGCTGAACGTGCTGTCCACCGCCCAGGCGGGACTCAGTCGTGACCAGCACAGCCACCTGGCATGGGTGGCGCGCCAGGTGGTGCCGGACAAGGCGGACGAGGCCGAGTTCCTGGAGCACTGTGACTTCTGGGGACTCTGGCAAAAACCGGCGGTGGCCGCCGGTGGCGTAGTCAGCCTCAACGGCCAGGCCGGTACCCAGTTGCAAAAAGGCAGCCAGTGGCAGCGCCCGGACGGAAAACTTTTTACGACAACGGAAGACTACATCCTGACCGGTACCAATGACCGTGTCACTGTCACCGCAACAGAGGGAGGCCTGGACGGCAACACCCCGGCGGGTGCCACCCTGACCCTGATGGCGCCGGTGGCGGGTCTGGACGGTCAGGCGACAGTGGTTGATGGACTTACCGGTGGTGTGGCGCAGGAAACCATCGACGCGATGCGGGGCCGGTTGCGCCAGCGCCTGCGCCATCCTCCCCATGGCGGGGCGGACTTTGACTATGAGCGCTGGGCCATGGAAGTACCGGGAGTGAGCCGCGCCTGGTGCCTGCCGCGATACTTTGGCGCCGGCACGGTGGGGGTCTGTGTCGCTACGGACGACCCGGTGGATCCGCGCCCGGATGCCAGCGTGATCCAGGCGGTGGCAGCGTGGATTGAAGGCCACCAGAACCCTGTGACCGGGGAGTGGGAGGGGCGGCCGACCGGTGCCACGGTCAGCGTGTTCGCGCCCCGGCTCAAGCCACTGAATCCTGCCATACGACTGCTACCGGATACGCCAGCCATCCGCCTGAAGGTAGAGAACGAACTGGCGGCGCTGATGGTGCGGGCGTCACGTCCCGGCGCCACGTTGCTGCTCACGGACCTGGCCGAGGCGGTCAAGCTGGGCGCGACAGATTACGTGCTGGAAAGCCCGACGGGCAATACCGCGACCGATCCCGATGAAATGGTCACCGTGGGGGCTGTGACATGGCGCAGCTGAACCGGGAAGTCTATCGACAGACACTTCGGGCACTGCTGCCCAGAGGTGCCGCCTGGAGCGATGACCAGGACAGCCTGCTGATGCAGCTGCTGGATGGTTTGGCGGCGGAACCGGCCCGTCTGGCGGCGCTGGCGGAAGAACTGCGCCGGGAGCTGCGCCCGGATCGTGCCACCCGGCTGTTGCCGGAGTGGGAGGACTCCTTGGTGCTGGATACCAACGGCGAGACCGTGGAGACCCGCCGGCAACGTGTCGCCAGCCTGCTGAAAACCGTGGGTAGCCTCAATCCCGGCTATTACGTGCGCCTGGCGGAGAGGCTGGGCTACCGGATCCGCATTGAGGAGCACAGCGCGTTCCGGGCAGGTTCCCGCACAGGAGAAAAAGCCTGTGGTGAAGCCTGGGACCATGCCGCCACCGTCCATGCGCCAACCGTGACACCGCGCTCGCTGCGTGCGGGTTTTGCCTCCGGTGAGACGCTGCGTACCTGGGGTAATGAACTACTGGAGTCGTCGATCCGCAAGTATTGGGCCTCACACCTGGTGTTGTGGTTCGCCTATTCCGACGAAACAACATTTTAAGGCCGAAGAGGGAGAACAGGATGCACAGAATCGACGGGCCAGGCGCCACCATCGACAAACGTTTCACCGAGGGGGATCCGGTGGCGGGTGTGCAGGCCACCATGGTGACCGAGTCGTGGCTCAACGCGATCCAGGAAGAGCTGGTCAGTGTGATCGGTGAGGAGAATCTGGACAAAAATAAGAGTGATCAGCTGCTGACGGCCATCCTGAGTATGGCGGCGCGGCAGGATGTCGGGAAGCTCAACCTTCGGATTGTGGATCCGGCTAACCTGCCGACGCTGGCGCCCAATGAGATTGTACCCATGGGACAGCTCCTAAACCGGGCGGATTATCCGGAATGGTGGAGCTATATAGAAGGCAGTGGCTGCATGGTGACCGATGCCCAGTGGCAACAGTCAGGGATGGAGGCGTTTTACAGCTCTGGTGATGGCTCGACAACCTTCCGGCCGGGGAATCTGGTAACCGGTGTATTTCCGCGGTTTCTTGATCTGACGGGGTTGTATGATCCGGATCGAAACAGCCGGACTGGAGGCAATCTTCCAGGTGCGTGGCAGAGTGATGCGATCAGGAATATTACTGGATCACTGGATGGGTCTGCAGAAGGCTTGTTTCCAACAAATGAACCTGTTGGTCAAGGGGCTCTCCGATCCGGCACGCACAAAGCATTTGGGGGATTGTCAGGAGGTGCCACGGGTTGGGCAACGAAAATTGATTTTGATGCTTCGTTGGTTGTCCCTACTGCTAACGAAAATCGGCCGGTCTCTGTCGCAATTTTACCTACCTATACATATAAATGAGGTGCGCCCATGGATAAGCGTTATGGCTATAACCGACAGACTCGTCATTACACAGGCCCTTGTCCAGTTCCTGCGGCGTTGCTGGATCCCGTGAATCAGTCAGCAGCGCCAGCAGATACGCTGCCATTTGCGCCGCCGATACCGGATGGTCATCAAGTGGTATTGGTAAACACGACCTTCGATGACTGGGAGTTGGTAGCGGATTACACCGGTACTGTATACAGCAAGGCCGATGGCCAGCCAGTCGAACATATAGAGTTGGGCGAATTGCCGACAGATCTGACACGACTAGCACCAGCAACACCTTACGATGAATGGAATGACGCCACGCAAAGTTGGGTAACCCATACTGCGAAACAGCTGGAAGGTACCAAAGCAGCTAAGTTGCAGGACGTTAATGCCTGGGCAGACAGGCAGCTGACACCGCTGCGTTACCTTTACCCGGAAGGCGAGCGGGACAGTTGGCCGATCCAGCGCTATGAAGCGAAGATGTGGGAGGCGGATAACACCACACCGACACCTTATATAGATGCACTGATAATGGACTCAGGTGAGACCCGTGAGGCACTGCTGGCCAAGATCCTGGAGAACATCCGCCAGTACGACGGCCTGACTACCCCGGTAAACCGGCAGGCCCGTACACTGCGCCAAGCGATCAAGGCGGCGGCAACCGTTGAGGAGGTGGAGGCTATAGTCGTGCCTGATTAATGGCTTTAATGGTATTTAAACCGGTCTTTAAGGCCGGTTTTTTTATGGTTGAACGTCGTAGTTATCCACACAGGTAAAAGGAACGTAAGGGTAAAAAATCTCATTTCATGGATTCAAAACGGCAAAAAGTGTTCGCATGAAATGGGATTTTTTTAAAAGTGTTCGCATGAAATGAGATTTTTTTGGGGAGGGAAAGAAGCCGAAAGTGCAAAAACGTCCGCATAAAATGGGATTTTCAGAAAGTCCCAAACCATGCGAACAAAAATCTCATTTCATGCGCGTGGCTACAAATTTTCGTGTAATGATCTGAATTCCTTGACAAAAGGCTCTAGACATACGATCGTTTCAAACGGTCGTTTGTTTATTGCATAAAAAATAAGATGTTATGGCACAGTCAGATACTGTAGATCGAATACTGGATGCCGCAGAATACCTGTTTGCAGAAAAGGGGTTTGCGGAGACATCGCTACGGACAATCACCAGTAAGGCTGGCGTGAACCTTGCGGCTGTCAATTACCACTTTGGTTCCAAGAAAGCCTTGATACAGGCTGTGTTTACCCGATTTCTGGATCCCTTCTGTGCCCGGTTGGCGGAAGAAGTCGCCAAAATCCCCAAAGACAAAGAACCTTCACTGGAAGAGCTGCTCCGTCTGCTGGTTGATCAGATTCTTGCGACAAAGCCTCGTGGGGAGAAAGATCTGGCGGTATTTATGCGGCTGCTGGCGTTGGCGTTCACTGAAACACAGGGGCATTTGCGGCGTTATTTGCAGGATATCTATGGCGACGTGCTTTCCGGCTATCTGAAGCTGGTTGTTGCAGCCTCACCCGCTTTGCCGCGTAATGAACTGTTCTGGCGAATCCACTTCATGATGGGGACAGTGATTTTCTCCATGTCGGGTTTTGAAGCCCTCAAGGCTATTGCTGACTATGAATATGGAGAAAAGGCCACCATTGAGCAAACCCTCCACCGGATGGAACCCTTCCTTGCGGCAGCCATGCGCGCCCAGCTAGATTCATAGGTCGTAACCGGTAATACTGTGATGGTTGACCATTACTCGTATTCATCGGTTACTTATGCATATCACTATTCATATCGCATCTCAGGAACTTGTTCTTTATACCCCCGAGGGTAAGCGTGTGTATTCCATCTCTTCCGGCGCCAAAGGGGTTGGCCAGAAGAATGGGAGTTATCAAACGCCGTTGGGAAAACACATTATCCGTGCGCGAATAGGTGAAGGCCTTCCCGAGAATGCAGTTCTGGTGGGTCGTCGTTTCACGGGTGAAGTCTACAGTCCTGAATTAAGAGCCCAGAATCCAGAGCGCAGGGATTGGATCTTGACCCGTATTCTCTGGCTCAGTGGTCTTGAGCCTGGCTTTAACCGGCACGGTAGTGTTGATACCATGCGTCGGTATATTTATATTCACGGTTCTCCGGATACTGCCGAAATGGGTCAACCCGGTTCCCGTGGCTGCATTCGCATGCATAATCGCGATATTCTTGATTTGTTTCCCCGGACTTCACCGGGTATGCCTGTCACCATTCTTGAAAACTGATACTGGAGTATTCCCATGGCACAGGGCGTCCTGATGCTGGACCTGAAAGGCCTTCATCCTGACAGTGTTGAAATTGAACGGTTGTCCAATGTGTCAGTGGGTGGGGTGATTCTTTTTTCACGGAATTACCAGGATGCTGATCAGTTGCGGCAGCTGGTTGCGGCCATTCGTGCGATCAGGCCGGATTTACTGATAGCCGTTGACCAGGAGGGGGGAAGGGTCCAGCGTTTTCGTGGAGAGCCGTTTACGCGCTTACCACCTTTGGGTGTGCTTGGTCAGTTGTATCAGTCAACTGATCAGCAGGGTGTACTCGAACTTGTCAGAGATTGCGGTTGGCTTATGGCCAGCGAAGTCCGGGCTTTTGATATTGATATTTCTCTGGCGCCAGTACTGGATATTGATCGGGGGCTGTCCCGTGTTATTAGCGATCGGTCGTTTGGTGCTGTTCCTGAGTTCGTTATTCCGCTGGCGAGTGCTTTTATCCAAGGGATGCGTGAGGTGGGCATGGCCGCCACGGGCAAGCATTTCCCTGGACATGGCGGTGTTTCTGCGGATTCCCATATCGCATTGCCCAGAGATACGCGAACGCTTGAAGAGCTTGAACCAGACCTCGGCATATTCAAAGCGATCATCGTGCAAGGTATTGAGGCAATGATGCCTGCCCATGTGGCGTTTACTGCTTTTGATAATGTGCCTGCCGGATTTTCGTCTTATTGGTTGCAAAGCGTTTTACGAGAGCAGTTAGGGTTTGAAGGTGTCATATTCAGTGACTGCCTTAATATGGCCGCAGCCAGTATTTCTGGTGGTTTTCCCGCAAGAGCTGAAGCTGCCCTGAAAGCGGGTTGTGATATGGTGTTGGTCTGCAATAACCCAGATGGTGCCCAGGAGGTGTTAGACTGGCTTGAACGTGAACCAAGAGAGGCCTCTCTACGATTATCCAGACTAAGAGCAACTCAGGCGGTTGATTTAAATATCTTAATAGAATCTGAGCGGCGCCAAGTTTGTCGGAAACAGCTTGAGGCATTGGTCAAAGAAGGATTATGGCGGTGATTGATTACGAGGCGCTGTTTCGGTTCATACAGGATCGTGATGGCTGGATTTTCCACATCGGTTTGATTCTGCTGGCAACGCTTGCTGCACATGGGTTAATGCAGATAGTGTTGAAGCGACTGGAGGCTGGTTTTTCCCGAACCACCACGCTGTGGGATGATGCGTTCATTCTGGCTTTGAGGACCCCGGTGTTGCTCATTATCTGGGTGGCGGGTATCTCTTTTGCCGGTGATGTCGCTCAGAATGAGACCGGTGCGGCTATCTTCAAGGCGATTGATTCAATCAGGGATCTGATCGTCATTGGGGTTGTAAGCTGGTTCTGTATTCGCTTTATTCGTGAAGTGGAACGGAAAATTCTGTCAAGTACATCCAATGCCCGGCACCTTGATCAAACGACGGCCCAAGCGTTGAGCAAACTGCTGAAAGCCGTAGTCATCATATCCGCAGTGCTGGTAGCCATGCAGACCCGTGGTTTCAGTATTTCCGGATTGCTGGCCTTTGGTGGGGTTGGCGGGCTGGCAGTAGGGTTTGCGGCAAAAGATATGCTGGCAAACTTTTTCGGTGGCTTCATGATTTACCTGGATAGGCCGTTCAAGGTCGGGGATTGGATCCGGTCTCCGGATAAGAATATCGAAGGTGTGGTTGAGTACATAGGCTGGCGTCAGACTCGCATACGGACATTCGATCAACGACCTCTCTATGTGCCCAATGCAACATTCAGCAGTATTTCGGTCGAAAACCCATCACGTATGCGTAACCGGAGAATCAATGAAGTCATCGGGATTCGCTATCGGGATGCACACTGTATCATTCAGATTTTGGACGATATCAGGGATTATCTTGCCAATAATCCTGAAATCGCCAAAGACAGAACATTGATGGTCAACTTTACCCGTTTCGGCGGATCGTCCCTTGATTTCTTTATCTACTGTTTCACCAAGACGACCGACTGGGTCATGTTTGAACAGATCAAGGAAAATGTGCTGTTGAGAATTATGGCCATTATTCATTCCCATGGTGCTGATATCGCCTTTCCTACCACTACGCTGGATATTCCTGATCCTTTGCCTATGAGCGTCCAGGCTGATACGCCAGAAGGCTCTGTTGAAGGTGATGCATCATGAGTATGACAGCGATTATTGGTGGTACCGGATTAACAGATCTGGACGGGTTAAACATCCAGCGAGAGGAGGTTCTCGAAACATGTTGGGGGGCTGTGTCGGCACCAGTGTTGATCGGGGACTTCCATGGTCATGAGATAGTGTTTTTGGCCCGCCATGCACAGGATCATTCCCTGCCGCCGCATAAGATTAACTACCGCGCCAATATTCAGGCGTTGGAGCTGCTGGGTGTTGATCGGATTATTGCTGTTAATGCGGTCGGAGGGATCACGGAGGGCATGTGCGGCGGAGTCATTTGTATTCCGGACCAGATCATTGATTACACCTCAAATCGTGAGCACACCTTTTTCAGTGATGATTTTGAGGTGACAAACCATATCGATTTCACCATGCCCTATGATGAAAAGCTGCGGCAGTCGCTGATTCAGGGGGCGATTCAAGTAGGGCTGAATATCAGACAGGGCGGGGTTTATGGCTGTTTCAATGGGCCAAGACTGGAAACGGCGGCTGAAATCCGGCGGATGGAACGCGATGGTTGTGATTTGACCGGTATGACTGGTATGCCGGAGGCTGCATTGGCTAGGGAGCTTGGATTGTCTTATGCCTCGATCTGCCTTGTGGTGAATCGGGCTGCTGGTAAGGCGGATGGTGAGATTACCATCGATGGCATACGTCAGGTGCTGGTAGAAGGCATGCAGAAAGTCAGGCAGTTAATCGAGGCATCACTTGTTTTAATCCGTTAAGCGTTTTTTTAGCGATGAAAACAACGAATTGACGTAAATTTGTCGGCCTATCGAATGCTATACTGACAGTGTTTTAATGCATTCTTGAGCCTGCTGCTACAGGAGGTGGTGGCAGGCTTGATACCGGTAATAGCCAACATTCGGAGTCGGCGAAGTATATGGATATTCTGATTGCCGAAGATGCCAGGGATCAACGCCTCCTGTTGTCCACCTTCATACGCAAGCTGGGTCATACTGCTCACGAAGCGGAAGATGGCCGTGAAGCGCTAACCTGCCTTGAAAAAAATCCTCAGATTCGTGTCGTGATCAGTGATTGGATGATGCCGGAAATGGATGGCATTGAGCTGTGCAAGGCGATTCGCGATCAGGATCTCGGGCATTATGTTTACTTTATATTGCTAACCGGCAACCAGGATCATGATGCGGTAGTGCAGGGTATGAGTATTGGGGCCGATGATTTCCTGCATAAACCTGTCAATTTTCGTGAGCTGGAAGCACGTCTAAAGGCGGGGCTTCGTATCATAGAGCTTGAACGTAAGCTTGAAGAGCGTAACGAAGAGCTGGCCAAGGCCTTTGAGACAATCAAAAAAGACCTTGAATCCGCCGCCAATACCCAGGCAGAGCTCCTAGTGCAACCGACAACTATTGATTCCGTCAGTTTTGACTGGTTCTTCAAGCCCAGCAAAATCATTGGCGGTGATATGTTCGGTTACTTTGCTCTTAGCGATGAACATGTCGCGTTTTATCAGCTGGATGTAGCGGGGCACGGCATTCCATCGGCGCTGTTCTCGTTTACTCTAAATAACCTGATGGGGGATACATCCAGCAAGACATCCCTGCTCCGAGAAGAAACCGTTGATGCGCCATACTATCGCATCCTGGAACCCCATGAAGTGGTGAGTCGTCTTAATGACCGTTTCCAGACGTCGGTAGAAAGTATGCTGTATTTCACCATGGTCTACGGTGTCATCCATACGCCAACCGGTAAGGTGACTATCAGTCATGCCGGACACCCACCAGCTATGTGGATGCGGCCTGCAACCAGTGATGCGCATTTCGTAGAGGGAGGCGGAGTACCTGTTGGCATGATCCCGGGCATGGCTTATGACTCCCAGCAGATGCAGTTGTCACCCGGTGACCGGTTATTCCTTTACTCTGATGGCATTATTGAATGCGAAAACAGCCAGGGTGAAATGTTTGGCAAAAACAAGCTCAAAAACCTGCTGAAAGAATCACAGACCTTGCCGATGAAGGACATGATTGAGGTGATTCAGAATCAGATTGAAGTTTGGCAGGGTAACGATCAGTTTGAGGACGATGTCACCTATCTGGTGGTGGAATGGAAGCCCTGACGGAGAAGGGTTAATAAAGGAGCTGGAGTATGGGGTATAAAACCAGGCAGGAGGGCGATACAACCGTTGTTACGGTAGAGGAAAGTCGCCTGGATGCGAGCCTTGCCGGAGGATTTAAGGATTTCATGGTCGATTTGATTGATGCCGGCAGCATGAATTTTGTGATTGATATTTCAGGCGTCAGTTTTATGGATAGTAGTGGGCTTGGGGCGGTCGTAGCAGCGCTCAAACAAGTCGGATCTAACGGCAGCGTCAAGCTGGCCGGGCCTCAGAAAGCGGTCAGTGATCTCTTTGACCTGACGTGTATGGATCGTATTTTTAAAATCTATGCTACTGTTGATGAAGCACTGAACGCGTAAGTATTAAATCAAGGGAAAAGGCAGGTTTGCATGGAACCGCGAACCCAGACAATACAACTGCTCATTGATAGCCGACTGGAAGATACTGTTCTCGTCGCCATGGCGATACGTGGCCTTTGCGCGATGACGGGTTTAACCGCCGAAGAAGTCAACCGTGTCGAGCTCTGTGTCGTTGAAATCACCAATAATGCGATTGAGCATGCTTACAGCGGTGTATCTGGGAATACTGTAGAAGTCATGATTAATCTCGATATTGGTGAGCTAGAGATTGTGGTCAGTGACTGGGGGCAGGCCATGGAATCTGTTCAGAGTGGTGGTGTGTCAGATATGCAGAATCTGACCGCTGCAGATCCTGAGAGTTGGAGTTGCAGCGGCCGGGGTCTTAACATCGTTGAGCAATTAATGGACGATGTCAGTTATATTTCATCGGATGGCAAAAACAGTTTTTATATGAGTAAAAAGCTCAGTTAGCGCTGTTAATCTCATCTTTATAAATTAAATTTCTATCGTAATTAAGCCCCCTTACTTTTTAAGATCTGCGTGTCTGCAGTACTACTCGGTTTTAGTTTCTTGGGTTTTTCGTAAGGTGTAATAGAGATCAAAACGGCCAAGGATGGGCTATCAAAGTAATTAATTGTATTTAATTTCAACCGGCGAGTTTCTGCCATCAGTAGGTTACCAGTGTAATGGCTGTCTATTGGCATCGCCAAGCTGCCAGTACTGGCAGATGCCATCAATAACTTATCGTTTGTAGGCGATGCCAGCAGCTGATTGGTCAGCAGCAACTTATCCATTGGCAGGATTGGGTTCAGGCGATTCAACCAGAGCTGAGGCGCTGCGTGGACAAAGCGGCGTGCAGAAAGTGTTATGATCCCTTCCAGCTCACTATCATTCCCCACTTTTTGGCCGGCTTCGATGTAAATGTGAGTCGGTTCACTATCCGGTTGTAGAGGTATGCGCCAGCTGGCCTGGTAGAGCAGGCGATAATCGCGGCTGCGTCTGATAGAGCCGGCTTCACTGTTGAGTTGTCCCAGGTTGGGGGGGAGTAGTATTAGTGGTTGTGTGGCGATATTGGGCTTTCTATCAAGCGGGATGCGTTTGGCGGAGCCTGAATAGGTTGCGTCATCCATTGAAGACGGACTGTTTCGCTGGTAAGTCGCCTGTGTTTGTGTTGGCAGGAATTCTTTGCCTACTGTCAGTTGTTCGACGGTATAAAGCTTCACTGCATTCAGTGGAAAGCGGTGTTCGGCGACAGACGGCCAGCGCTCCGCAGAATCCATGGCCTTATCCAGACGGCTGATTACCAGAACATCAACCTGGTACCAGTCTTCTTCATCGCTTGAAGAGGTCTGTTTGTCGGTGTTGGCGCTGGCACCTGTACCACCTGTAACGAGAGCGAGCAGCAGACTGGTCAGCAAGAGTGTACGCAGTATCATCATTATGGCGATGTCACTTTATTTGATAGTGTCTAACGTTTATTGCCAGTAGCTCTCACTGTCAGGCAGACAGCGAGAGCTCTTCCAGCAGATTTTGTGTGATTTGCAGGCGTTGCTCAACCGTTTCCATAGATGTTGTGTATTTCAGGGTTGAAGCGCCCTGCAGGCGATAACGTTGAGGTTCGCGCTGAACCATCCTGACCAATTTCATTGGGTCAACGTTAGGCGTCGTTGAAAAATCAATGGTGCCGGCTTTTTCGCCGGTATCGATTCGGTCAATCCCCAGCTTCTGTGCCAGCAACTTGAGTTCAGTCACCCGGAACAGGTATTTGACGGGGTTTGGCAGCAATCCAAACCGGTCAATCATCTCCACCTGCAGCTCTCTCAGTGTTGTACTGTTTGAGGCTGAAGCTATCCGTTTATAGAGGACCAGACGGGTATGAACGTCAGGAATATAGTCATCCGGGATGAGTGCCGGTAGGCGGAGGTTGATATCGGTGTGGGTGGCCAGCGGTTTCTCCGGGTCTGGTGTTCGGCCGTGACGGATATCATCGACGGCACGTTCCAGCATCTCCATGTAGAGGGTAAACCCGACGGTTTGGATTTGGCCGGACTGTTCGTCGCCCAGTAGTTCACCGGCACCCCTGATTTCCATGTCATGGGTGGCCAGGGTAAAGCCCATGCCCAGATCGCCGGCCTGCTCAATGGCTTCCAGTCGTTTGACCGCATCTGCTGTCATACTTCTGCGACTGGGTGTCATGAGATAAGCGTAAGCCTGGTGGTGCGAGCGACCGACCCGACCACGAAGCTGGTGCAGCTGGGCCAGGCCAAATTTGTCGGCGCGATCAATGATGATGGTATTAGCGCTGGGGATGTCAATCCCGGTCTCAATGATCGTTGTGCAGACAAGGACGTTGTGGCGCTTGTGGTAGAAATCCTGCATGACCTGCTCCAGCTCCCGCTCCCGCATTTGGCCGTGGCCAATGGCGACCCGGGCTTCAGGGAGCATGTCCTGAAGATCGCCCGCAACCTTTTCAATGCTTTTGACTTCGTTATGCAGATAGTAGACCTGGCCGCCACGCAGCAGTTCCCTGAGTATGGCTTCCTTGATCAGTATGCTGTCGGCTTCTCTGACAAAGGTTTTGACGGCAAGTCTGCGTGCTGGAGGCGTTGCAATGATGCTCAGATCACGCATATTCGCCATGGCCATGTTGAGGGTTCGCGGAATGGGTGTGGCCGTAAGTGTCAGAATGTCCACTTCAGACCGGAGTGACTTGAGTTTTTCTTTCTGTCTGACACCAAAGCGGTGTTCTTCATCAATGATCAGTAACCCGAGATTTTTGAAGGTAGTGTCTTCCTGTAGCAGCTTATGGGTGCCTATGATGATATCGATGGCGCCTTCTGCGAGGCCATTTTTCAATTCACTGATTTGCTTGGCCGTCTTGAAGCGGGACATGACTTCCACTTTGACCGGCCAGTCAGCAAAGCGATCCCTGAAGCTTTCGAAGTGCTGTTGAGCTAATAATGTGGTGGGTACGAGTACGGCGACCTGACGGCTGTTGTGTACAGCCATAAAGGCGGCTCGCATGGCGACTTCGGTTTTGCCAAAACCCACGTCACCGCAGATCAGGCGATCCATCGGGCGATCGGCCATCATGTCCCGAACTACTGCCTGAATGGAGGCTTCCTGGTCCGGTGTTTCCTCAAAAGGAAAGGCTGAGGCAAAGATCTGATAATCTGCGCCGGGGTCGCTGCAGGCAAAACCGGACTGGGCTTCCCGGCGGGCATAGATATCCAGTAATTCAGCGGCTGCATCGCGGGCTTTTTCTGCGGCTTTCTGGCGAGCCTTACTCCACTGTTCTGTGCCGAGGCGGCTGATAGGGGCCAGTTCGTCATCGGCGCCACTGTAGCGGGATACCAGGTGGAGAGATGATACCGGGACATAAAGCTTGGCTTCGTCCGCATACTCAATGGTCAGGAATTCCTGGGGCTGGTTGTTGAGATCAATGGTTTGCAATCCCCGATAACGTCCAATGCCGTGATCTAGGTGAACAACCGGCGCGCCAAGGCTGAGTTCGCCGAGATTGCGAATGGCCAGATCGGTTTCATCGGTTGCACGTTTGCGGCGTCGGCGTTGCATGACCTGGCCGCCCAGTAGTTGGGTTTCTGTTAATAGCAGGGTGTTGTCTTTATCCAGCCATAGTGGAGAATCAATTGGGGCTGTGGTGATGGCGAGCGGGGTACCGGATGATACAAAATCATGCCAGCCGCTTGTTGCAGCAGGGTTGATGTCATGGCGGTTCAGAAGTTCAGTCAGGTTTTCGCGCCGACCTGCGGATTCCGCACATAGAAGCACGCGGCTGGCATCAGACATCAGGGCTTGCAGTGCGGCGAGAGGCTCGCTGGATTTGTGGTCAATTTCGACGCTCGGTACAGTGCGGACAGGTAAGTCGTAGTGGCCTGCCTTATTGGTGACTGGCCCATGTTCCAGTTGGATTCTAGGGAGTGCCTTGCACTGCCGGAACAGTTCTTCATCAGCGAGAAAAATCTCGGCTGGTGGGAGGATCGGGCGTGAAGGATCCACTTTCCGGTTATCGTAACGACTGTTCAGGTCATCCCTGAAATGGGCCACTGCCGGCTTGATATCACCGGTGGTGATCAGAAGTGTGTTATCCGGCAGGTAGTCAAACAGGGAAGCAGTTTTGGTGAAGAACAGGGAAAGATAGTACTCGGCTCCCGGCGATGCCAGGCCACGGCTCAGATCCAAATAGAGGGGGCACTCACGGTAATCGACATCGAAGCGACTGCGGAACGCCTGTTTGAAGTGGGAGATGGCGTCCGGTGTGAGCGGGTATTCCCGGGCCGGCAGCAGATTAATACGCTCGACCTGTTCAATAGAGCGCTGGGTTTCCGGATCAAAGGTCCTTAAGGTATCAATCTCATCATCGAACAGGTCAATCCGGAAGGGGGTGTTACTGCCCATGGGAAAGATATCGATGATGGATCCACGCATGGCGTAATCGCCGTGTTCATAAACCGTATCGACACAGTGGTATCCTGCGCTTGCCAGAATGTGTCGCTGTTTTTCTCGATCGAATGCGTCACCTGCTGCCAGTACCAGGCTGTGTCCTTCCAAAAAGGTGGTGGGAGGCGTTTTGTGCAGCAGGGTGCTGGCTGCTACGATCAGGATGCCTCGGGTGGTTCGCGGCAGTTTGTGCAGGGTGCGGAGACGTTGGGAAATAATATCCTGATGGGGGGAAAAGGTGTCGTAAGGCAGGGTTTCCCAGTCAGGGTAGGTCAGCAAGTCAAGCTGCTGGGTGGGATCGATGAAAAAATCAAGTTCCCTGCGCAGGCGTTCGGCCTGTTCCTGGTCTGGCGTGATGATCAGGCTGAAACCGGTATGTCGCTGGGCTGCATCGGCGACTGCGAGCGATAATGCCGCCCCTTGAGCGTCGCCCCAGACCTGCTTGTCGCCGGGTTTGACCGGAAGCGGGAAAGTGAACTGTGTCATGAACATCCTGTAACGGCTGGATTCAATTAAAGTGCCGATTCTAGCAGGAAGGGAAAACCCCGTCCTCCTGCACTGAAAGCAAACAAAAAAGAACAGAAAAAGACGTTTCCGCACGGTGAATGTGTTGCGAAGTGTAACCCGAATCGCGATAATGGCGGCGCGCTAACCCGAGTCGGTGCCAGGGGGTCGTTGTATCATGGGCCGGGTCGGGGCCGATAAACAACAGCCATGGGCGAACAGGGTGTTTCCCGGGCGCTTCCTGGTTGTCTCGCTAGAGAATGCAGGTAACAGAGTGACTCAAGAGAAAATGCTTGATAGTTTCGCCGACTGGAAAGAACGTGAAGCCATGGCCGAGTCCATGATTCCACTGGTTGGCAAACTGTACAGGGATCATAACGTTGTAACCTCTCTTTTTGGCCGCCCGATTATTAACCGTTCTGTTATTGATATCATCAAGGCTCACCGTTTTGTCCGCCAGGTTGAGCAGAATGGCCTCTCTGTCCGTGAAACCCTGCCGGTGCTGGAGCAGCTGGCGACATTAAAGCTGGGCCCGTCCCGTATTGATATTGGCAAGCTGGCCATGAAATTCAAATCGCAGGATCAGTTTGCGGAACTGAATGATTTTCTGCGTGATGAGCTGAAAGAGGTTCTGGGGGGCGAGCAGCCTGAATCTGAAAGTGGTCAGGACGTTGTGCTGTACGGCTTTGGCCGTATTGGTCGCCTGATGGCACGTATTCTGATTGAGCGTGCGGGTGGCGGTGCGGGGCTTAACCTTCGCGCGATCGTTGTACGTAATGGCGGTGCCGAGAATGATCTGGCCAAGCGGACCAGTCTTCTGCGTCGTGATTCGGTACACGGTTCCTTCCGTGGTACGCTCAGTATTGATGAAGAGAATCAGTGTATCATTGCGAATGGCGTACGTATTCAGGTTATCTATTCCAATTCACCGGATTCCATTGATTACACCCAGTACGGGATCAATAACGCTATTGTGGTTGATAACACCGGAAAATGGCGTGATGAAGAGGGGCTGGGCCTGCATTTGAAATGTCCCGGTGTGTCTCGCGTGGTTCTGACAGCGCCTGGTAAGGGAGAGATGAAGAACATCGTTTACGGTGTGAATCATGATCTGATCAGTACCGATGACCGGATTGTTTCAGCGGCATCCTGCACGACTAACGCTATCACGCCAATCCTGAAAGCGCTGCTGGATAAATATGGCATTGAGAATGGTCACGTTGAGACGGTGCATGCCTATACCAACGACCAAAATCTCATTGATAACTACCACAAGGGCGATCGCCGAGGTCGTGCCGCAGCCCTGAATATGGTGGTGACTGAGACGGGAGCAGCGAAAGCGGTTGCCAAGGCTATTCCCGAGCTTAAGGGCAAGCTGACCGGTAATGCGATTCGGGTGCCGACGCCGAATGTTTCTCTGGCGATCCTGAATCTGAACTTGAAAAGCAGCACGACTGTTGATGAACTCAACGATTATCTGCGGGAATGTTCCCTGTACTCGGATCTGCAAAAGCAGATTGATTACGTCAAATCGCTTGAAGTGGTTTCCAGTGATTTCGTCGGTTCTCGTTATGCCGGTATTGTGGATGCAGAGGCGACCATCGTTGATGGTGATCGCTGTGTGTTGTATGTCTGGTATGACAATGAATTCGGCTACAGCTGTCAGGTAAATCGAATCCTGCAGCATATGGCGGGTGTCATGTATCCTGTGTTCCCGCACAGCTGATTCCATCGGATTATTCCTGCTTAACCCAGCCTGCTGGTGGTGAAAACACAGTCACTGCCAGCAGGTTGGCTTCCATCCTGATTTTTTCTGCTTTACTTCAATGTGTTAAATCGTGATTGGTGGCAACGTGTGTTGCTGGCGTTGATTGGTCAATGCGGAAATGCGCGTTTCAGAAAAAATGCTGTACAGGGAATGTCGGCTTAATGGCATTACCAGCTATATGAGGAGCAAATCTGTATGGCATATTAGCATAACGGTCATTATAATTCGCCCTTGGGATTTCAGGGGAACACTATTCGGAATGACCGATCGTTAACTAGGCGGTCGCTGTTACTTCAAACCGTAGACTCCCCCTATACCTGAAAGTGAAATTAGAACGGGCACAGGCCTGCACGGGGCGGATATAACATCAAAATCAAGCTTCCGTCCTGCCAGTCACCTGGAGAAAGGTTTTCCTTCACCTTGCATGCAACCGGTTAGGCGAAACGTATGATCAACATAAAACGGGGCCTGGATCTACCGATAACGGGATCGCCAGAGCAGACCATTGCTGAGGAACGTCATGTGCGTTCCGTTGCGGTGCTCGGCTCTGACTATGTGGGAATGAAACCCACTATGGCGGTCGCAGTCGGAGACCGGGTAAACCTGGGGCAACTGCTTTTTACTGATAAGAAAAATACCGATGTCCGTTATACATCTCCGGCGAGTGGTGTCGTCGCTGCGATTCACCGAGGTGAAAAGCGCGTCTTCCAGTCACTGGTCATTGATGTTGACGGCGAGGGAGAGGAGACTTTCTCCCAGTATGCACCTGCAGATCTTGACGGTCTGACCAGGGAACAGGTGCAGACGAATCTGGTGCAATCCGGCTTGTGGACCGCATTGCGTACCCGTCCTTACAGCAAGGTCCCGGTACCGGGTACTGCACCGGTCGCGCTGTTTGTGACGGCTATGGATACCAATCCGCTTTCGGCCAATCCGGAAGTGATCATTGCCGAGCAGGCCGAAGCCTTCGAGCAGGGGCTGAAGGTGCTCAGCAAGCTAACGGATGGCAAACTTTATCTTTGCAAGGCCCCGGGGGCAGTTATGCCGACGGGTCCCGCACAGGTTGAAGAGTTTTCCGGCCCTCACCCGGCAGGTTTGGCAGGAACCCATATTCATTTCCTCGAGCCCGTCGGCGCCAACAAGATGGTCTGGCACATTGGTTATCAGGATGTGATTGCTGTCGGCAAACTGTTTGTGACAGGTCGCCTGTTTGTCGAACGTGTGGTTGCACTGTCCGGTCCTCAGGTGGAAAAACCACGTCTGATCCGGATCCGTCTGGGTGCCAGCACGGAAGAGCTGACCGCAGGTGAGTTGCTGACCGATGAGAATCGTGTGATTTCTGGCTCTGTCTTTGGTGGTTTTACGGCCAGCGGCCCTTATGCCTACCTGGGGCGCTACAGCAACCAGCTGACCGTATTGCGCGAAGGCCGTGAGCGTCCATTGCTGCATTACATTGTGCCAGGTTCTGATCGCTTTTCGGTGATGCCAATCTATGTATCCCGTTTCATGAAGAAGCTGTTCCCGTTCAGCACAACCACGAACGGCAGCGAGCGTGCCATGTTGCCTGTTGGTGCATATGAAAAGGTGATGCCGCTGGATGTGCTGCCGACTCAGCTGCTGCGCTCCATTATTGTCGGCGATACTGAAACGGCCCAGAAGCTGGGTGTATTGGAGTTGGATGAAGAAGATCTGGCCCTGTGCACCTATGTATGCCCGGGCAAGTATGAGTTCGGTCCGATCCTGCGTGATAATCTGACCACCATCGAGAAAGAGGGGTGACCATGGGGTTGCGAAAAGTTCTTGATTCCGTCGCGCCTCTGTTTGAGAAAGGGGGCAAGTACGAAAAATGGTATCCGCTGTATGAAGCGGTTGATACCGTCTTTTACAGTCCGCCGTCCGTCACCCATACCACATCACATGTGCGTGACGGGATTGACCTGAAGCGTATCATGATCACCGTCTGGGCCTGTGCGTTTCCCGCCATGTTTTATGGCATGTGGAACCTGGGTTATCAGGCGAACATGGCCATTCAGGGTGGTTTGTCTGCACCGTCTGACTGGCATGGTTGGTTGATCAGCCTGTTTGCGGGTCATGATCCGTCCAGTATCTGGGACAACATGATCTACGGGGCGGCTTACTTCCTGCCGGTTTACCTGGTCACGTTTATGGTGGGTGGCTTCTGGGAAGTCCTGTTTGCCACCGTGCGTAAGCATGAGATTAACGAGGGTTTCTTCGTTACTTCCATTCTGTTTGCATTGACTGTACCGCCGACCATCCCGCTGTGGCAGGTTGCCCTGGGTATCAGCTTTGGTGTGGTGATTGGTAAGGAAGTCTTCGGTGGTACCGGTAAGAACTTCCTGAACCCGGCGCTGACAGGTCGTGCGTTCCTGTTTTTTGCATATCCTGCACAGATGTCCGGCGACGCGGTATGGACCGTCGTCGACGGTTTCAGTGGTGCGACTGCACTGAGCCTGGGCGCTGACGGTGGTGTTGAAAACATCATGAGCCACGGTATTACCTGGTTTGATGCGTTCTACGGCAACATTCAGGGCTCTATCGGTGAGACCTCCACGCTGGCCATCCTGCTGGGTGGTGCGGTCATGATTGCCATGGGTATCGCGTCATGGCGGATTGTTGCCGGAACCATACTGGGCATGATTGCCATGAGCACACTGTTTAATGTGATCGGCTCTGATACCAATCCGATGTTCGCCATGCCCTGGTACTGGCACTTCGTACTGGGTGGTTTTGCCTTTGGTCTGATCTTTATGACCACTGACCCGGTCTCCGCAGCCATGACCCATACCGGGCGCTGGTTGTTTGGTGCCCTGATTGGTGTGATGGTCATTCTGATCCGTGTCGCCAACCCGGCCTTCCCGGAAGGCATGATGCTGGCAATTCTGTTTGCCAACCTGTTTGCACCGTTGCTTGATCATTTTGTGGTGCAGGCCAACATCAAACGTCGGGAGGCACGCGTCAATGGCTAATAACGACACAATTAAAAAGACGCTGCTGGTCACCATCACACTGTCGCTCGTGTGTTCGGTGCTGGTGTCTGGTGCGGCGGTTGCGTTGAAGTCCCGGCAGAACGAGAACAAGGTGCTGGATGTTCAGCAGAATATTCTTGCGATCTCGGGGCTGGTGGCCGATCCCAAGGCGCTGAGCCGTCAGGAAATCCAGGAAGAGTTCAGCAAGATCACTCCGAAGCTTGTGGATCTCGAAACCGGCAAATTTGACACCAAACTGGATGTCGACACATTTAACCAGCAGGCGGCCTCCAAGGATCCTGCGATGTCCAATGCGTTGCCTGCCGATCAGGACAAGGCGCTGATCAAGCGTCTGGAGAAGACAGCCAAGATCTACGTTGTTGAGAAGAATGGCAAACTGGAAACGGTCATTCTGCCTGTACGTGGTTATGGTCTGTGGTCAACCCTGCATGGCTTTCTGGCGCTGGAGAGTGATCTCAATACAGTCGCTGGCTTTGGTTTCTATCAGCATGCTGAAACACCCGGCCTGGGTGGTGAGGTTGATAATCCTCGCTGGAAAGGGCTCTGGATCGGTAAAGAAGTCTTTGATGACAAAGGCAATATTGATATTACCGTCGTCAAGGGTGCCGTTGATCCATCAGCGTCTGATGCCAAGCATAAGGTGGATGGTCTTTCCGGTGCGACTCTGACCAGCCGTGGTGTCGATAACCTGGTCAAGTTCTGGCTTGGCAAGAATGGCTTTGGCCCGTTCCTCAACAATCTGAAGAAGGGGGAGTCGTAAGATGAGTGAAAAGAAAGACGTCATCCTGACGCCCATATTCAACAACAACCCCATCGCGTTGCAGATACTGGGTATCTGTTCCGCGCTGGCGGTAACGACCAGTATGAAGGTCAGCCTGGTTATGGCAATTGCCGTAATCTTCGTAACGGCCTTTTCCAACCTGTTTGTATCGCTGATCCGGAATCAGATTCCGAACAGCATCCGGATCATCGCCCAGATGACGATCATTGCGTCGCTGGTTATCGTGGTCGACCAGGTTTTGAAAGCCTACGCCTACGAAATCAGCAAGCAGTTGTCGGTGTTTGTGGGTCTGATCATTACCAACTGTATCGTGATGGGCCGTGCTGAAGCCTATGCGATGAAGAATCCTCCGGGCATGTCCTTCTTGGATGGTATTGGTAACGGTCTTGGTTACGGAGCAGTACTGCTGGTTGTTGGTTTCTTCCGTGAACTTCTGGGTTCCGGCAAGCTGTTTGGCTTTGAAGTCCTGCCGCTGGTTAACAATGGTGGCTGGTATCTGCCTAATGGCTTGATGTTGCTGGCACCTAGCGCCTTCTTCCTGATCGGTCTGTTGATCTGGGCATTGCGCGCCTGGAAAACGGAGCAGGTTGAGGCACCTGAATACAAGATGGCGGCGCACACGACGGCTAAGGAGGCGCACTGATCATGGTAGAGCATTATCTTAGCCTGTTCGTCAAGGCAGTGTTCGTTGAGAACATGGCCTTGGCGTTCTTCCTGGGCATGTGTACCTTCCTGGCTGTGTCCAAGAAGATTCAGACCGCATTTGGTCTCGGTGTTGCGGTTATCGTGGTACTGGCAATTACTGTACCGGTCAATAACCTGATTTTTACCCATGTGCTGAAAGAAGGCGCGATCGTAGAGGGCGTTGACCTGACGTTCCTCGGTTATATCACCTACATCGGTGTTATCGCCGCCATCGTTCAGATTCTGGAAATGTTTCTGGATCGTTATGTACCTGCACTGTACAACGCACTCGGTGTTTTCCTGCCTTTGATCACGGTGAACTGCGCCATTCTGGGTGCTTCCCTGTTCATGGTGGAGCGGGACTACAGTTTTGGTGACAGTGTCGTCTACGGCTTGGGCGCTGGTACCGGTTGGGCGTTGGCCATCGTGGCACTGGCCGGTATCCGTGAGAAGCTGAAATACAGCGACGTACCTCCGGGGCTCCGGGGGCTGGGCATCACATTCATTACCGTAGGACTGATGTCGCTTGGCTTCATGTCCTTCTCCGGTGTCCAGTTGTAAGGGGGGGGAAAGAACATGAGTGATACGCAGATCATTATACTGGGTGTCGTGATGTTCACGCTCATCGTGCTGAGCCTGGTGGCGATTATCCTCGCCGCCCGTTCGAGGCTGGTCAGCACCGGTGACGTGACCATTGAAATCAACGGCGATCCCACCAAAACCATTACGGCGCAGGCCGGTGGTAAACTGCTGCAAACTCTGGCGGGGCAGGGGATTTTCCTCTCATCTGCCTGTGGTGGCGGTGGTACCTGTGCTCAGTGCAAGTGCCAGGTCAGCGATGGCGGTGGTTCGGCACTTCCGACGGAAGAGCCTCACTTCACCCGTCGTGAACTGAACGAAGGCTGGCGTCTGTCCTGTCAGGTACCAGTCAAGCAGAACATGCAGATTGAGGTGCCTGAAGAATTCTTCGGCGTTCAGAAGTGGGAGTGTGAAGTTGTTTCCAACGATAACGTTGCGACGTTTATCAAGGAACTCACGCTGAAGCTGCCTGAAGGTGAGAATGTTGACTTCCGCGCCGGTGGTTACGTGCAGCTTGAGGCGCCTGCCCATGAAGTTGACTACAAGAACTTCGACATTCCTGAAGAGTACAAGGGTGACTGGGATAAGTTTAACCTCTGGCAGTATAAGTCCAAGGTTAACGACACCGTTATTCGTGCCTACTCCATGGCGAACTATCCGGAAGAGAAGGGCATTCTGAAGTTCAACATCCGGATCGCATCTCCGCCGCCGGGAATGGATGTACCGCCGGGGCAGATGTCGTCCTATGTCTTCAACCTGAAGCCGGGCGACAAGATCACTGTTTACGGACCATTTGGTGAGTTCTTCGCCAAGGATACCGATGCTGAGATGGTCTTTGTTGGTGGTGGTGCGGGTATGGCGCCGATGCGTTCCCATATCTTTGACCAGCTCAAACGTCTCAGCTCCAAGCGTAAGATTTCGTTCTGGTATGGTGCGCGCTCCATGCGTGAATCCTTCTATAACGAAGAATATGACCAGCTGGCGGCAGAGAACGACAACTTTAACTGGCATTTGGCCCTCTCTGATCCGCAACCGGAAGACAACTGGAATGGTCTCACCGGGTTTATTCATAACGTGTTGTATGAAAACTACCTGAAGGATCACCCGGCACCTGAAGACTGCGAGTTCTATATGTGTGGACCGCCCATGATGAACGCCGCTGTTATCAAGATGCTGGAAGATCTTGGTGTAGAGCGGGATAATATCCTTCTCGATGACTTCGGCGGCTGATAGGCGTTGAAGAAAAAAGCCCGGTATTTCCGGGCTTTTTTATGTCTGATGAATCACAACTGAGAAGGTGCTCATCGGAAACTCGCATGGTAACGCCAGTGGTATCACGGTAGAATCCGTGCCTTGATTCACACTCAGGATATGGTTCCTTGCCTAAGCGTTTCCCCTTGACCCTGGTGCTGATTGCCCCCCTGGTATTGGCTGCAGCGGTCTATTATCAGTCGACAAGACCCTCCATCCATGCCCTCCATGGTAAGACCATGGGTACGACCTACAACATCAAGTATGTTGCCGATAACTCGGCTCCTTCTGAGGATGTTATTGGCAAGCAGGTGCATCGAGCCCTGCAGGATGTTGATGATCGCATGTCGACTTATAAGCCGGATTCTGAATTGATGCGATTTAACCGGCATCCCGTAGATCAGCCGTTTACCGCCAGTGCTGATCTGGCGGCCTTGATCCGTGAAAGTCAGAAAATCTCCCACATGTCGGGTGGTGCTTATGATGTGACGGTCGGGCCACTGGTGAATCTATGGGGCTTTGGTGCCGGTAATAAGGCGACAGTCGCATCACTGGACCCCACAAAAGATGATCCTGCGTTTATCCAGTGGTTGGCAGAGAGTGGCGCTTCACATGTACCGCCTGCAGATAAAGTCCAGGATGCCATGAAGGCTGTCGGGTATGACAGCGTGGCCGTTGATCATAATCAGCACACCCTGACCCGCCTAAAGCCCGTCTTTGTCGACCTTTCTTCGATAGCCAAGGGTTATGGTGTTGACCAGGCTGCCAGGGCGCTCGAGGCAGAGGGTATTACGGATTATATGGTTGAAGTCGGCGGTGAGGTCCGGATTCGCGGGCATAAGCCAGATGGGCAGGCCTGGCGAATCGCCATCCGGCAGCCGGAATTGCTGACGGAACAGGCAGATGGCATCATAGAAGCCGATAACAAGGGGATTGCCACCTCAGGGGATTACCTGAATTACTACGAGCAGGATGGCGTACATTACTCCCATTTGATTGATGCGCGCACCGGGTACCCAGAGAAACACCGTCTTGCTTCTGTCGCTGTAGTGGCTGACGATACCGCCACAGCAGATGCCTATGCCACGATGTTTATGATCCTGGGGGAAGAAAAAGGATTGTCGCTGGCCGAAAAAGAGGGCCTGGCGGCTTACTTTATCTATCATACGGGTAAGGGCTTTGAGTCGGTCGCCAGTACGGCCTTTCTGCCATACTTGGTGCAATAACCGTTTGCGATCAGTTGTACGACTAACGTTTAATTTGGGTGATATGCAATGACCGTTATGCTCCTGACATTTGCCCTGCTGATGCTCATCATACTCGCCATGTCGATCGGTGTGATTTTTGCCAATAAGCCGATTAAGGGGTCATGTGGTGGTTTGGGGAGCCTGGGCCTGAAGGAGGACTGCCCGATTTGTGGCGGTGGCGATAAGGCGGCAGACAAGCTGCCAGATAATGCCGAATCCCTGTTTTACGATGCCGGTAAGAAGTCGTCATAAGCGGCCGCGCTGGACCTGATAATAATCAGGCGGTTTGATCACCGCCGTTAACCAGATCATTGGAGTGCCTTGATGGGTGTGAGCAATTATGATGTTGTCGTACTTGGCAGCGGGCCGGCCGGCGAAGGGGCGGCTTTTAACGCAGTCAAGCTGGGTAAACGTGTCGCGGTTGTTGAGCAGATGCCGACCGTTGGCGGCAACTGTACCCATCTCGGCACCATTCCTTCCAAAACACTCCGTCACTCCGTTAAACAGATTTATAGCTTTAACAATAACCCCATGTTCCGGGAAATCGGTGAACCTCGGTGGTTCAGTTTCCCGAATGTGCTGAAAAGTGCCCATGAGGTTATTCAGAAACAGGTCAAATCCCGCACCCAGTATTATGCACGTAACCGCATTGATCTCTATTTCGGTATGGGCTGTTTTGTGGATGAGAACACTATTGAAGTGGTGGAAAATGGTGGAAATGTCGAGCATCTTTCTGCACGCCATATCATCATTGCCACAGGTTCACGGCCGTATCGTCCGGCTGATGTAGACTTCACGCATCCCCGTATTTATGACAGTGACACGATTCTGCAACTCAATCACACGCCGCGCCGGATTATTATCTATGGTGCGGGTGTTATCGGTTGTGAATACGCGTCCATATTTTCCAGTCTTGGCGTGCTGGTTGACCTGGTTGATACCCGTGACCGGCTCCTGTCCTTCCTGGATAACGAAATTTCGGATGCCCTGAGTTATCACCTCAGGAAAAACAATGTGATTATCCGACATAACGAGGAATACCAGAAAATCGAAGGCACGGATGACGGTGTGGTCATGCATCTTAAGTCGGGCAAAAAGATTAAAGCGAACGCGTTGTTATGGGCGAATGGCCGCAGTGGTAATACCAAGAACCTGGGGCTTGAGAATATTGGTCTGGAAGCCAACAGCCGTGGACAGCTGAGCGTCAATGAGTATTACCAGACGGACGTTGAAAATGTCTATGCGGCAGGAGATGTCATTGGCTGGCCGAGTTTGGCCAGTGCGTCCTATGACCAGGGGCGCTTTGCGGCTAATAATATCAAGGGTGATGAGCCTCCACTGTTTGTGAGTTCGGTACCGGCCGGTATCTATACCATTCCCGAGATCAGCTCGCTGGGTAAAACCGAAGAAGAGTTAACAGAGGCCGCTGTTCCTTATGAAGTCGGTAAAGCCTTTTTCTCTCGACTGGCAAGGGCGCAAATTACCGGTGAAACTGCAGGTATGCTGAAAATACTCTTCCACCGGGAAACCCTGGAGATCTTGGGTATTCACTGTTTTGGTGACCAGGCGGCGGAGATTGTCCATATCGGCCAGGCCATTATGGAGCAGCCGAATGAGGTCAACAGCCTCAAGTATTTCCTGAATACGACCTTTAACTACCCCACAATGGCCGAAGCCTACCGGGTTGCTGCATTGGATGGAATGAACAGAGTTTTTTGAGCATTTTGTCATAGTAAGGGGAAATTGATGAATAGGCAGGCTAGGCGCATTTTTAGCCTCGATCGTTCATTGGTTTTCCCTATGCGGCGTATGTTTCGAAGAGGATTATGAGTAAGTACTCAAAAACTCCTGTGCAGACCACATGGCAGCCAGCATGAGGCGTATTCGATAATATTTGCCAGTCTCGGAAT
>NZ_BAABFL010000458.1:0-37239 GCF_039540975.1 Kistimonas scapharcae | reverse complement strand
GTTTTGTGCAAAAACTGTACTCTGTTGCCAAAAGTACGGCCAGCTTGCTCACATTCCCAAGGTTAAGCGGGATTTAAGGATATATATGCAAATGGTTAATATGCTTTTAAGTGTAGTAGACGGATGTTGGAATTACCTTTGCAACATAGCGATGCATATTCAAAAAGAATATGCATCGCCGATCTTTTGCGTATCAGAAAAATTTAAATGCCAGCCACAATATCCTTGCTGAAACTTTTCTCACAGTATTTACACTTCATCTGCAGAGATTCTTTCGACTGCCGCAGGGAGAAGTGAGTTTGCACCGGCTCATTGTGGGTGATGCAGTTGGAGTTCGGGCACTCGAACACGCCTTCGATGGACTCAGGAATGCTCATTTCGAACTTGTTCTGCACCTGGTACTCATCAATTACGTTGATGGTCGCGCCCGGTGCAAAGATCGCCAACTCATTGGCTTCCTTTTCGTTGAACAGGCGGTTCTCAACCTTGATGATATCCTTCAGGCCCAGATCCTTGCTGGGCAGGTTGAAGCCGACGGTAATGCGGACATTGCTACCCAGCAGCTGCAGCTGCTTGAGGATCTTGATGCCCTGACCGGCCGGGATATGGTCGATCACGGTGCCCTTGCGGATCGCTTCTACCTGGAGTTTATGCTTCTCAACCATGATGTCCTGCTCCTCAGATCGTTTCGTTCAGTACCAGCGCCAGCAGCGCTTCCCGGGCGTAGACGCCGTTTTCCGCCTGCTGGAAGTAGTAGGCGTAAGGGGTGCTGTCCACATCCACGTTAATCTCGTCGACCCGGGGCAGTGGGTGCAGGACGCGCAGGTTGGGCTTGGCTTCTTTCAGGGTCTCCGCGCTGAGGATGTACTGGGAAGCGATCAGCTTGTACTCGGTCTCGTCGAAACGCTCTTTCTGTACCCGGGTCATGTAGATGATGTCCACTTCGTGGGCAATCTCTTCAATGCTCTGGGCGGTGCGCCAGGTGATGCCTTTCTCTTCCAGCTCTTCGAGCAGGTAGTCCGGCATGGCCAGGGCGTCAGGCGCGATGAAGGTGAATTCGGCGTTGAAATGGCTCATCGCCTGGGTCAGAGAGTGGACGGTGCGGCCATACTTCAGGTCACCGACGAAAGCGACCTTCAGGTCGTCCAGCCGACCCTGGCATTCGTGGATGCTGAACAGGTCCAGCAGGGTCTGGGTCGGGTGCTGGTTGGAGCCGTCACCGCCGTTGATCACGGGTACGGTGGAGAACTCAGAGGCAACCCGGGCTGCGCCTTCCTGCGGGTGGCGCATAACGAACGCGTCAGTGTAGGAGGAGATGACCTGAACCGAATCTGCCAGGGTTTCACCCTTCTTGGCCAGTGAGGTGTTGCTGCCGTTGTCAAAACCGATGAAGGTGCCGCCCAATCGCTGCACGGCGGTTTCGAAGGAGAGCCGTGTCCGGGTGGACGCCTCGAAGAAGCAGCTGGCAATGACCTTGCCTTTCAGCAGATCCGGCCGGGGTTCCTTTTTGAGGCTTTCGGCGGTGGACACAATCAGTTCCAGCTCCTCACGGGTAAGCTCGGGGATGGAAACAATGTGTTTCTGGTAGAGAGGATTAGCCATGTTTCAGCGCACCTGTCCTTTTCCTGGGGTGAAGTCTGAAAGCCGGCTGCCGATCAGGCAGACGGTTTCCCTGTTGTGGTTCGAGCGTATTGCGGTCAAAAAAAAGCCCCTGAAAAAAGGGGCTTTTTAAAATGAATAGCGATAAATGGGGAATAACAGTGCAGGGCTCAACACTGTGTGCCATTCGGTGTGTGTTTGTGCGTGCGGCGCAAATCATCACTGGCGGTTATCCCTGCTGCAAAACAATTCTGAAAACACGTCCGGCCAGAGGGCTTCGGACAAATTGTGCGGCATTATACGGATGGCCGGTTCTGGGTCAAGCCGATTTTCATATGTTTTCGCCTGACGCCAGTCAGAAGCATTCTGACACTATCCCTATCAATGTATCCCGCTGACCGGCGGCTGACAAGGGCATTACGTGGTTACAGTGTCAGTTGCGCTTGCTTAGTGGTCAGTGCCCCGGACAGCATCAGTTCTGTCCGGGTACAGTTGCATGATTAAGGGTTGCTGGCCGTTTGGTGGTCTGAGCCAGAGGTAAAGAGTGCCTTGCTATCTTCCAGAATGCCATACAGACAGGGCAGCAGTACGAGGGTGATCAGTGTCGCAAACAGGATGCCGAAACCCAGTGAGATAGCCATTGGGATCATAAAGCGTGCCTGGCGCGAGGTTTCGAAGATCATGGGGGCAAGACCGCCAAACGTGGTGATGGTGGTCAGCATGATCGGCCGGAAACGCCGGACACCGGCCTGCTTGATGGCTTCATAACCATCCAGCCCTTTCTGCCGCTGCTGGTTGGCATAATCCACCATGATCAGGCTGTCATTCACCACCACACCGCACAGGGCGACAATGCCGAACAAGCTCACCATGCTCAGGGTATAGCCCATCAGTACGTGACCGATCACCGCCCCGACAACACCAAACGGTATTACCGCCATCACGACAAATGGCTGCGAATAGCTGCGGAACGGAATGGCCAGTAACAGGTAAAGCATCATCAGCGCCAGTGCGCCGCCCGTTACCATGCTGGAGAGGCTTTCCCGTTCATCGGCCTGGCGACCCTGCAGGCTGATATCCAGCCCCGGGTAGGCGGCCTGAAGCTCCGGGAATGCCGATTTTTCCAGTGCAGCAATCACCTGTGGGGTCTTGCCCAGCGGTGTGACATCCGCTCTGACATCCACGGTTCGGCGGCCGTTGCGGCGATTGATCGTGGAGGCGGACTCATCACGAATCACGTCGGCGATCTGGAACAGCGGCACGTCGTCACCAGCGGGGGTGCGGATCATCAGCTGCTCCAGGTCATATTCGCTGATGCGCTGGTATTCCGGCAGGCGAACCATGACTTTGACTTCATTGCTGCCCCGCTGCTGGCGGAAGGCCTGGGCGCCATAAAAGGATGAGCGAACCTGGGTGGCCAGATCCCGGGCTGTCAGCCCCAGGCTACGACCTTCCGGGCGAATCTTGAAGCTGAGCTGGGGCTTACCGCTGGCAAAGGTGTTCTCAATGTCGGAGACGCCCTGGAACTGGGCCAGGTCCTCGGCCAGTTGTTCACTCGCAGCTTTCAGCAAGGCGGTATTGCGATGGCTCAATTCAACGGTAAGGGCGGAGCCGCCGCCAGGTCCCCGCCCTGTGGCTGAGAAGGCCAGTCCCTGAATGCCGGGTATCTGCCCGACAGCTTCACGCCAGAGATGGGTGACTTCTGTCGTACTGACCGGGCGGATACCGTTTTCCTGCAGGTGCATGAACACCTTGACTTCATTGCCGTTGATTCGGGCTTCGATGCTGTTCAGCAGACGGTCACCGCCATTATTTTGGGCGACCTGATGGGCCGCCTTTTCCAGCTGTTCGCGTATGGCTTCAGCCTGGCTGAGAGGATTGCCGTAGGGCAGGGTGGCCGTCGCTGTCGCGCGGTCGGATTCGGTGCGGGGCATGAGGGTAAAGCCCAGGCGTCCACTGCCCATGAAAGCAATGGCAATCATTAGCAATGCGATGCCAATCGCCATGGTCAGGTAGCGATGGTGCATGATCTGTGCGATGGCCGGCTGGTAACGCTGCTGGATGAAACCCTGCAGGCGACGATCCACGCTTTCCTGAAAGTGGTCCAGTCGACGACCGAGCTGGCTGGTCGGACGTTTTTTCATCCAGGCCAGGTGTGCCGGCAGGATGAACAGGGATTCAATCCAGGATATCAGGAACACACTGATCACGACGATAGGGATGACCATGAAAATCTTGCCCAGGAAGCCGGGCAGGAAGAGGATCGGCAGGAAGGCCACCACATTGGTGAGAATACTGAAGGTCAGGGGGACGGCAACCTGTCGGGTACCGATAATGGCCGCCTTGTGAAAATCCATGCCCTGTTGCATGTTTTCATAGATGTTTTCGCCGGCAATGATGGCGTCATCCACCACGATACCCAGGGCAATAATAAAGGCGAACATCGACACCATGTTGATGGAGACATCCAGCCCGGGCAGTATCAGCAGTGCGCCCAGGAATGAGATGGGGATGCCCATGGTGACCCAGAACGCCAACCGGAACTCCAGAAACAGGCCCAGAACAACCAGCACCAGCAGTAGTCCCATGAAGGCGTTTTTCAGCAGCAGATCCATCCGTGCCCGGTAGATGTCTGAATCATCATCCGCAACGACCAGGCTGATGCCGGGTGGCAATTCTGCGGTGATGTCTGACAGTGCGTCATGGACCACATCGGAAATCCCAATAGGCGTCTGGTCACCGACCCGGTACACCGTGATGGCGATGGACGGATCGCCATTCCAGGTGTTGTAGACATCACTGTCTTCAAAACCATCGTTGACAGAGGCCACATCACCCAACGTCAAGAGGCCACCTTCAGGCGTGGTGAGCAGTGGAATACCGGCGAATTCCCGGGCCCAGTCCCGCCGCTCCTGAACCTGCAGGCTGATTTCCCCCCCTTCCGTTTTCAGGGTGCCGCCGGACAGGTCCAGTGCACTGTTGCGTATCGTATTGGCGACGTCCGTCAGGGTTAGCTGGTAACGACGCAGGGTGTCGCGATTGACCTCCACCTGGATTTCGTAGTTGCGCGCACCATCCAGTTCAGCCTGGGTAATGCCCGGTGACTGCAGTAATTGATCACGGATCGTCTCTGCCTGTTCCCTCAGGGTGACTTCATTCACATTGCCGTGCAGTACCAGGTCCAATACCGCATGTTTTCTCCCGCCCAGACTGACGATCGGCTTTTCGGCTTCTTCCGGAAAGGTACTGATTCGGCCGACAGCCTGTTCAATCTCCTGCAGGGTACGGTCGGGATTGGCGCCATTCATCAGCTCCGCAGAAACCATGGCACTGCCTTCGCTGGCGCGGGCGGTGATTTCCTCAATGCCTTCAATGCCGCGGATTTCATTTTCGATCGCCAGGACAATCCCCTGTTCCACCTCTTCCGGTGTGGCGCCGGAGTAGGCGACGCTGACATTGACCATGTCCAGGGTGAATTCCGGGAAGACTTCCTTGCGGATCTGCATCGACAGCATCAGGCCGCCAATCAACAGGAACAGCATCAACAGGTTGGGCGTAACCCGGTTGTTGACCATCCAGGCAATGGGGCCACGGTTCAGGGATGCTCGGCTCATAGGGGCTGATCTCCCTTGGGTCGGGGTACGTTGACCAGCTTATTAATCTCAGAGGGGGCTTCCCGAGTTCGCAGGGGAAGGCCGGGAACCGGCGCCGGCAGGGCCGAGGTGACAATGTGTTCGCCTGTCGTAATGCCATTGGCGATCAGTACGGTGTCCTGCCCGGTAAACACGGGTGCCACTGTACGCACCTCGAGCGTGTTGTCATGGCTCATGAGCCAGACGGTATTGCCGTTATGCAGGTGCTCCCTGGGCAGTGCGACCACATCGGTAATGGCGGGGCCCTGAATGTCAGCGCGCAGGTAGTCATTGACGCGAACGGCTGGCTGCTGGTGGTTTTCCGGTTTCAGTGCCAGCGGATCGGGAATGGCAATCAGAACCCGAGCCATGCGCGTGCCTGCTTCCAGGCTGGGTGAAACCGACAGCACGTAACCGTTCCTGAATTGGCTGTCTGGCCAGGAGGGGCTGTAAACCTTGACGGGGGAACCACTGACCGAATCACCGCCGGTCAGCCATTGCAATTGCTCGACGGACACGCTGGCTTCCAGGCGGAACTCTGAAACATCCACCATTTCCAGCAGTGCTGTAGACGTATTGACGAAACTGCCCAGCTCGACGTTCAGATTGACAACCTGACCATCAAAGGGTGGTTTGATGGTTGTGCGTTCCAGGGAAAGGTTGGCTTGCGCAAGATCTGCTTCAGCCAATGCCAGCGCTGCCTCGGCCGCCTGAAGCTGGGGTTGGCGCAAGACCAGGCTTTCGTCGGCGGGAGACAGTTTACGTCCTGTCAGTTCATACTCCTGGCGGGCGATGGCTTGCTGACCCTGTTCCAGTAACAGGTCGGCATTGGCTTTGGCAACGTTGCTGGCCATGCGCTGCAGGGCGATGCGGTAATCACTGTTGTCCAGGTGGATAACGGTTTCATCGACGCTGACGGTGTAACCGGGTACCAGTGCCGGGCTGACCTGGATTATTTCACCACTGACCTGCGGGTACAGTGTCACCTGCCGTTTTGCGACCACTTGCCCCATGACTTCAACGACGGGGCGATGTTCAGCCTTTTCGACCCGCAGCGTATTGACCAGGCGGGTATTGTCCGGTGGTGCTGCCGTGCCTGCCCGCGGGGGGCTTTTTATTAGCAGGACAGAGACCGTGATGCCTGCCAGGATGATGACGACAGGCAGTGCCAGTTTGAGCCAGCGGGCAGTGGGCGTGGGTAGCGTGTTCATGGTTTTCATACCTCCTGACCTGCAGGCGGTTCGTGATGGTCAGTGTTATCCGGATGCCAGCCACCGGCTAATGCGCGGTAGAGTGCGATGCGGTATTCAATCAGCTGTCGTTGCGCTGACAGGTGTTGACGCTGGAGATCCTGAAGGCTTTTCTGGGCCTGCAGAACATTGAGATAGTCAGTCGCCCCTTTGGCGTAGCGCAGCTGTGTCTGATCAAGAATCTGTGTGGCCAGGGTTACCTGCTGGGTCAACTGAGTGAGGTACGCCTGCTGGTGGTCTTCACGAACCAGGGCGTCTTCCACTTCACCGAGTGCTTCCAGTACGGTCTGGGTATAGTTCTGGACAGATTCCTGCAAGGCATAAAGCGCCCGGTCGGCTTCCGCCTTTCGCTGTCCGCCATCAAACAGGGGGGCAGTGATGCCGCCCAGCAGGCTGGCCGCCCAGGTGTCAAACAGGTTATGCCAGTGGTCACTGGCTGTAGACAATGAGGCCGTCAGCGTCAGGCGCGGAAGACGGTCGGCACGCGCCACCACGACACCCTGGCGCAGGGACTCGACTTCAAACCAGGCCTGGCGCAGGTCTGGCCGGCGTTCGGTGAGTGTTGCGGGCAGGCCGGTATCCGGCAGCTCTGGCAGTGTCGGGAGTGCTGCAGGGTTCCAGTCCAGTGGGGCTGATGGTGCCTGGCCGGCCAGAATGTTGAGCTGGTGGATCAGCACCTGCTGTTGCGCCCTGGCCTGGATGATATCTGCTTCAATGGCTTCCAGCTGAAGCTGCTGCTGCATGACATCCGTTGCGGGTGCGCGGCCGGATTTATAGCGAAAATCGATCAGTTTTAAGGTGTTGGTCAGGTTCTCTCGTTGTTCGGCCAGTAGTGTGAGCTGGCTGGTTTGTTCCTGCAGGGCATACCAGGTATTGGCCAGGGTCGCTGCCAGGGTCATGGTGGCGGCATCCAGCGATTCCCGGCTGGCGAGCCAGTTGTAGCGGGCGCCTTCCCGGCTGGCCTGGTTTCTGCCCCAGAAATCCAGCTCATAGGCAGCCTCCAGGCCGAGGGTGTAATCGGTACTGTTCCCTAGGGTGGTGCCGTTATCTGCTCGGATTCGCTTCCCGCTGCCTGAGGCGCTGATCTCCGGAAAGAGGGAGGCTCCTGCCTTCCTTGCCTGGGCTTCGGCCTGATTCAGGCGCTCGCGGGCAGCTTGCAGGGAGTAGTTTCGGGTAAATGTTCGTTGCATCAGTGCCTGGAGCTGAGGATCTTTGAAGTCCAGCCACCAGTCATTATCCAGCTTGGTGGTACCTTGGGCGGTGAACTGCTTGGTCAGTGGCAGATCGGGTGCGGTATCTGGCGGCGTAAGCGCACACGCTGTCAGAAGTAGACAGAGCGCCGCACTGCCCAGCGTTGGCAGGAGAGTCCGTGGTTGTTGAAGCATAGGTTGTTGTGGTGTGTCCCTGATACAGCTTTTTGGAATATGGACTGAGTTTCTCAGAAGAAGTTCTAAAAAGATTGCCGTTATTTTTACTTTTTGTAACGAAGTTCCACAAGTTATTTTGTAAATGATTCTCAATAACTGAGTATATGTTGATCTTTCGTAATATCGTTCAGTGTGGCTTCTAGACTTTAGTAGAAGGGTTTCACCAAGGTCTGATTGAGCAAAGAGGCATAGGTGTCACAATAACGGAGCCAAAAAGGAAAATAACTTATAAAAGAAGGAGATAACCATGCCTGATTTTCCTACGTCACGGACTCAAACTCACAATAATGTAACAGGCTCCCCCACTAAAAATATAAAAAATGCGGTGGCTAATTCTGTATCTACGGGTGATGCGTTTGTCACGCCTAGAACGGTAAAGATTGTTGAAGAGCTGAAAGCATACGGGAATCGCCTTCGCGATATCACTGGTTCGGAAAACGAGGTGAGAATAAAGCAAACAATACAAATCACTGAGCGGGCAATCAGACTACTCGAGAACGGGCGGGAGGTTGATGCTGATGTTGAGAAGGTAGTTGATCGGGTAAGGATTGCAGCTCAATCGGTATTGGAGGGTAGGCAGACGATAAAGTCCCCTCCTTCACAAACTGCGGGGGACAGTGCGAAGACGCGGGGGAAACAGACTGCGCTTACGCCCGCGAGTGTTCCATCAGAGCAGTCAGTAACCATGACGAAATCTGCAGGAAGTAAGGCAACTGTAACGTCGAAAGCATCGGCAGCAGATGAAAATAAAGCAGATACTTCGATACCCAAGTGGAAGCAAGCTCTGCTCAAAAGGAAGAATGCTAAAGCAGGTGGCGATTCTATCACCGAGCCTAATAAAAAATCTGAACCGAATAATGGACAGACACCGCAGAATCAATTTTCAATATTGAAGCCTGTGGTAATGACAAAGCCGTCAGTAAAGAAAAACGCTGCAACGCCTCTAAAGGCAACAGATGCATCTAAACCTAACGCTGCGCTACCTCAATGGAAGCAGGATCTGATTGATAGAAAGCAAGCAAAAGCGAGAGGCAGTGACACTGCAGGTGAACCTCAAAAACAGTCTCTTTCTCAAGTGCAGACGTCGTCAAACCTGTCGCCAGTTCAGACTACACCACAACCTTCCGCGACTAGCATGGAGGCGCCACCGCCACCGCCACCGCCACCGCCACCGCCACCTCCGGCTGCATCCGCACCACCACCGCCGCCACCGCCACCACCGGCAGGTGATCAATCTCAAGCAGGTAATAAAAAAAGCTGGAGTCAGAGCAAAGGACAGTCTGAAGCAGCATTAAAAGCGCAAGAAAGGTTGAGGAATAAAATTAAAGGAGAAGGCCAAGCGGATAGAGCTGGGCTTTTGGATGCCATTAATGCTAGGCGAAAAGACTATGACGAAGAAAGCATACAGAGTGAAGATGTTGCTCAGAAATCGTCTAAGTTCAATTATCTTAATCCTGTATGGAGTCAAATGGAAACCTATATGGTTCAGGGCGCTTCTGGTGATGTAGTGCCAAAATACCCTTTGACAAGCGAAGGAAAAAAGCAATATGTAACTGATCAGTTTTCTGATTTTTTATTTAGGCAGATTTCACCACAGTTGATGGGGAGTTTAAAAAAAGGTAATAGGGAGTTGTTAATAAGTTTATTTAAAAGTGCTGAAGAAGTTTGGGTGTATAATCATGCTGGCGGGGCAGGTCGCAATATAGCAACGTCCCCATGGTCTAGCCAGCTTAAAAATAATCAAGGTGCGTTGTCATATGGGCAGATTGAAGCGTACTTAAAAGGAAATAATCCAGTGGTAAAAGGTGTCATCGAATCGGCTATGGATAAAATGATTAGAAATGAAGTGTCGGCGCTAAGAAAATTGGCTGGTGATGATCCGGCAAAGATGATGGAGAAGGCTGAGGAGAAATATGGCGTTCCAAGAAGCATAAGAACCGACGATCAGAAAAAAGCATTTCTTGAAGAATTCTCTGACTTGATTCTTTTCGCCGGTACATGCAGCATAAAGACTAATGTCCTACAACCCAAAGACTGCAGCCTAAAACTTCTTGTGCCATTGATCACTGAGGATGCAGATGGAATAGAAAGGATCAGGATAACACTTATGGCCCGAGAAACTAGGCAGTTTAATAATTCGGAGAAAGATATGAAGGTGATGTATAAAATGCTTGCCGAAATGGGCTATCAAGGAAGTTATGATGATTATGTTAATAGAAGGTTTGATATATAAATAATTTCCTTATCATCAACTACTTGCTTAGCAAGTAGTTGATGATTTTCTCTAATCGGTCTTTTGGGATGATTGGAGTCAGGGTGATAACAAGGAGTGTTTCTAGGTTGCTTTCTTGATTTTGCTAGTGTTGTATTTGCGTTGTTCAATTATCTTTAAATGGTACAATGTTTTGTTTCAGGCATTATCGTTTTCGGTGATTTTTAGTATCCAGTTTGGTATTCATTGAGGAATCGGTGTATTCACATAAAATTATGCAAAAGTCTTACGGATGCATCTGTGTTGAAAATAGATGATGAACATCATTTGGTCTCGAAATCGGCAAAATCAAGCTGAATTTTTTTGTTTCTGCAGCATCGCCAAGGGCATAGGCAATTCAACGGTAATATCCGCAGCTGGTCGGCAGCAACAGGGCAGGATTTTACCCTCAGGCACAAAGGCGATAGGTTCTTCCAGATACTCTACAGCCCCTTCGACCAGATTGATCTGACAGCAACCACAGAACCCCTGACGACACTGGTATTCCATTTCAAGGTTCTGGTGTTCCAGCGCTTCAAGCAGGGTATGTTCGGAGCGGGGAATGAAGCTGTAACCGTCGACGATTTTAACGATGTTGGCCATCGTACCTTTCCCTTGCTGTCGCCCGGTGCCGGGGCGGGTGAAAAAAAAGCGCCCGGATGGGCGCTGTCAGCAGGTTACAACGAGAAATCGCTAAAGTCTTCAGACTGCAGGTCGCTGTCGATCTGGCCCACCAGGTAGGAGCTGACTTCAACCTCCTGGGGCGCCACCTGAACGTTATCGCTGTTCAGCCAGCTGTTCATCCAGGGCAGTGGATTCTGTCGGATGCTGAACGGGGCGTCAAAACCGATGGCCTGCATCCTCTGGTTGGTGATGTATTCGACGTACTGGCTGAGAATTTCCTTGTTCAGGCCGATCATGGAGCCGTCCTTGAACAGGTATTCTGCCCATTCTTTTTCCTGCTCGGCGCCGGCGATGAAAATCTCGCGGGCTTCTTCGCGCAGCTCTTTGGCAATCTCGGCCATTTCAGGATCATCCTTGCCTTCCGCCATCAGCTGCAGGATATGCTGGGTGCCGGTGAGGTGCAGGGCTTCGTCACGGGCAATCAGCTTGATGATCTTGGCGTTGCCTTCCATGGTGGCACGTTCCGCAAAGGCGAAGCTGCAGGCAAAGCTGACGTAGAATCGGATGGCTTCCAGTACGTTAACAGACATCAGCGTCAGGTATAGTTTGCACTTGATGTCGCGGACAGAGACGTTGATGGTCTTGCCATCCACTTCGTGAGCGCCTTCACCCAGGGTGTGATACCAGTGGCAGGCTTTAATCAGTTCGTCATAGTAACAGGTGATTGCTGTGGCCCGTTTGGTGATGGCTTCGTTGGAGACGATGTCATCAAAGACCTCTGACGGGTTGGGTACCACGTTGCGCATGATATGGGTGTAGGAGCGGGAGTGAATCGTCTCGCTGAAGGCCCAGGTTTCAATCCAGGTTTCCAGTTCCGGTAGGGACACCAGCGGCAGCAGCGCCACATTGGGGGAGCGGCCCTGGACGGAATCCAGCAGGGTCTGGTATTTCAGGTTGCTGAGAAAAATGTGTTTTTCGTGTTCTGGCAGGCCGTTGAAGTCGCTGCGGTCATTGGAAAGATCCACTTCCTCCGGACGCCAGAAGAACGACAGCTGCTTTTCGATCAGTTTCTCGAAAATGCTGTAGCGCTGGACGTCATAGCGCGACACGTTCACGTTGCGGCCGAAAAACATGGGCTCGCGGGTGGCGTCGAACTGTTCCTGGTTGAAGGTTGTATAAGCCATAGTCGGTCAGGTTGTCCTCAGCGGCAGGCCGCCGGAAGTCAGTTATCTTGTCGGTCAGTGGCTGTCACTCTGCGGGCGACAGCCGTTGTTTTTGTCGCTATTCGATCATCAGATCTTGCAGGCGCCGCCGGCGCAGCCGTCGTCGTCTTCCTTATGGTTCTCGTCACTCGCACCGTCACGGGTGTTGTGATAGTACAGAGTTTTGACGCCAAGCTTGTAGGCCGTCAGCAGATCTTTGAGCAGCAGTTTCATGGGAACTTTGCCCCCTTCGAAACGGCTGGGATCGTAGTTGGTATTGGCAGAGATGGTCTGGTCGATGAACTTCTGCATGATGGCGACCAGCTGCAGGTAACCGTCGTTGCCGTTGATATCCCAAAGCAGCTCGTAGTTATCACGCAGGCGCTCGTATTCCGGCACCACCTGCTTAAGGATGCCGTCTTTGCTGGCCTTGACGCTGACATAGCCCCGCGGTGGTTCAATACCGTTGGTGGCATTGGAGATCTGGGATGAGGTCTCGGAGGGCATCAGTGCTGTCAGTGTGGAGTTACGCAGGCCATGCGTCTTGATGGATTCGCGCAGGGCTTCCCAGTCGCAGTGCAGGGCTTCGTCGCAGATGCCGTTGACGTCATCCTTATAGGTATCGATAGGCAGGATACCCTGGCTGTAAGTGGTTTCGTTGAATTTCGGGCAGGCACCCTGTTCCTGGGCCAGACGGTTGGAGGCTTTCAGCAGGTAGTACTGAATGGCTTCGAAGGTCTTGTGGGTCAGGCCGTTAGCGGAACCGTCGGAGTAGCGGACTCCGTGCTTGGCCAGGTAATATGCATAGTTGATAACACCGACACCCAGAGGTCTGCGACCCATGGTAGAGGTGCGGGCGGCTTCCACCGGGTAGTCCTGGTAATCCAGCAGACTGTCCAGTGCGCGGACAATCAGGTCGGCCAGTTCATCCAGTTCATCCAGGTTCTCCACCTTGCCCAGGTTAAAGGCGGCCAGGGTGCAAAGCGCGATCTCCCCGTCAGGGTCGTTGATATCTTTCAGCGGCTTGGTGGGCAGCGCAATTTCCAGGCAGAGGTTGCTCTGGCGGACCGGCGCCACGGCCGGGTTGAACGGGCTGTGGGTGTTGCAGTGATCGACGTTCTGCAGGTAGATGCGACCGGTACCCGCACGCTCCTGGGCGAACAGGGAGAACAGCTCCATCGCCTTCAGGGTCTTTTTGCGAATCGATGGATCCTGTTCGTACTGGACGTACAGGGCCTCAAATTTTTCCTGGTCTGCGAAGAAGGCATCGTAGAGTCCGGGCACATCACTGGGTGAAAACAGGGTGATGTTGCCGCCCTGGATCAGTCGCTGATACATCAGGCGGTTCATCTGGACGCCGTAATCAATATGGCGCACCCGGTTCTCTTCTACGCCGCGGTTGTTTTTCAGGACCAGCAGGTTTTCCACTTCATAGTGCCAGAGCGGGTAGAACAGGGTAGCGGCACCGCCACGTACACCGCCCTGGGAGCAGGACTTCACGGCAGTCTGGAAATATTTGTAGAACGGAATACAACCGGTATGGAAGGCTTCACCGCCACGGATTGGGCTACCAATGGCGCGGATGTTTCCGGCATTGATGCCGATACCGGCACGCTGGCTGACATATTTCACAATGGCGCTGGCGGTGGCGTTGATGGAATCCAGTGAGTCGCCGCATTCAATCAGGACGCAGGAGCTGAACTGGCGGGTCGGGGTACGCACGCCGGACATGATCGGGGTCGGCAGTGACAGCTTGAAGGTGGACACCGCATTGTAGAAACGCTGAATGTAATCCATTCGGGTGTCTTTCGGGTAGCCGGAGAACAGGCAGGCGCCGATCAGCATATAAAGGAACTGCGGGCTTTCGAAATACTCGCCGGTGACTCGGTTCTGCACCAGGTACTTGCCTTCCAGCTGCTTGACGGCGGCATAGCTGAAATCCATGTCGCGGCTGTGATCCAGGAAGTTGTCCATTGCGTCGAACTCTTCCCGGGTGTAATCCAGCAGCAGCTGGTTGTCGTATTTTTTCAGTTCCACCAGGCGGACGACGTGGTCGTACAGTGCCGGCGGCTCAAACTGGCCGAACGCTTTCTTGCGCAGGTGGAAGATGGCCAGGCGGGCGGCCAGGTACTGGTAGTCAGGGGTTTCCCGGGAGATCAGGTCAGCCGCGGATTTGATCAGGGTTTCGTGGATATCGACTGTCTGGATGCCATCGTAGAACTGAATATGGGATTTCAGCTCGACCTGAGAGACGGAGACATTGTCCAGCCCTTCGGCAGCCCAGGCGATAACGCGGTGGATTTTGTCGAGATCCAGCCGGTCCTTTTGTCCGTTACGCTTGGTGACCTGAAGATTTTTGTTCATGAAGCCCTGTACCTGTGATCACTATATCTTGTGGTGCCTGGAATGTGGTGGTAAGCAAACGTAATGCCTGTCAGCACGCCGTTTGCGGGCACCGGCGACCTATTGTCTGCTGTTTCGATGGCGCAGAAACGCCGCACTGACGACCGGATTAGCCCCGGGCGGGTCAGTGGTTATTGGTTCATTCATGGAACCCCTCCCTGGTTTTGACACACTGCGCAAGACCTTGTTGCTCTACTTATTCCTGGTCTGGTGTCATCCTTGCCGGCCGAGAGCCGTTTTGCAGGATCTACAACATATTGGGTAATTAAAACGTATAAACACAAGATAAAGCGGTATGGCCAAGTTTTCAAGTTGGGTCATACCCGTGGGGACTGTGAATAAGGTGTGAGTAATCCCGAAAGGGTTAGTGGTCGCACACGCAAGAATTTCGATTCCAGCGATGCTCACTGAGGGTTGAGCCAGTGTACAACCCCGACCTTCAGCAACACTATATTTTTTTTCAATCAACATTTGTTTAAGGATAGATTTTTTCTTTATTTCAGGTTTCAGGCTGATCCACTATATCTTGTGGTTGGTGTCAATGATTTTTTTGAGGTGGGTATTGTGTTTCGTTGTTACCGGATATAAGGAAGGCATACGGCTCAAATTGTTACAGAGGGTGACGAAGGCTGTTCTGGTTACAGATTGCAACAGTCATTATCATAAGGCATCGGTAAGCTATGCCTATCGTAATGTTGCAGGGGCCAGGCTGACGTCAGGCGTCAGTATTCTGTCACTCGACAGGCACCTGTTTAGCCGGTTTAGACCAACTGCTTGTGGAAACGATTGTGGAAAATGCCGACTCCGGACGCATTCTCATTGTTGAGGATGATGAGCGTCTTGCCGCTTTAACCAAGGAATACTTGGAAAACAACGGGATGTCTGCCGCTATCGAAGGTGATGGCGCCAAGGCGGTTGCCCGTATCCTGGAGGAACAGCCGGACCTAGTGGTGCTGGATCTGATGCTGCCGGGTGAGGATGGTGTCTCTATCTGCCGTCGGGTACGGCCAGAGTACAGCGGCCCGATCCTGATGTTGACAGCCAGGACCGATGATCTTGATGAAGTCCTCGGGCTGGAAATGGGGGCGGATGACTATGTCGCCAAGCCGGTGCGTCCGCGGGTGCTGCTGGCCCGGATTCGCGCCTTGATGCGTCGTCGGCTTCCCGCGGTCGAGAAGACGGAAGAAACCGGCGTCATTCGCCTGACCTTCGGTAATCTGGTGGTGGACAGCGCCATGCGCGAAGCCTGGCTGGAAAACCAGAGTGTTGATCTCACCAGCGCTGAATTCGACCTGCTCTGGCTGCTCTGTTCCAATGCCGGGCGTGTGTTGAGCCGGGAAGAGATTTTTGAAAAGCTTCGCGGCATCGAATACGACGGCCAGGATCGCTCCATTGATGTGCGCGTCTCCCGTATTCGCCCCAAGATCGGTGATGACCCGATGCATCCCCGGTTGATCAAAACCGTCCGTTCCAAAGGCTATCTGTTTGTCAAAACCGGTACGGACTGAGTGGCGTTGTGAGCAGTATATTTCTTCGCATATACGGCGGCCTGCTGTTTACCTTGGTGCTGGTCGCCGTCCTGTCGGGTATGGCGCTGACCATTATTAATGGCGTCAGGCTGCAGGATTACCGGGAAAGCACCGCCCAGGGCACATTCGGGATGATGGCCTGGCAGTTGGATCGGTTGGAGCCGTCACAGTGGAACGCCAGAATGCTGGACTGGGGGCAGCGACTGGGGATTCCCCTGGAGGTGATGCCCGATGACCAGTCAGGTCTCAGTCAACGGATGCTGGATCGGTTGTCCGGTGGCCGCGCCATTGTGGAATCCAACAGTGATGACAGCTTTCTTGTGTTCTCCCGCATTAACGCGCAGACATTACTCGTCGGTACGGTGACGGATCTGACCGAACAGCTGGCTTCGGGGAACGCCACACTGACCCGTAACTGGTTGCAGTCATTTCCTGCGGCTGAGCGTGAACAGGTGCTGTCAGGGCTGGGGCAGCGTCTTTTCAAGTATCCATTGACATTGATGGATCCGCCGGTTGTGGGGCTAGGGCCTCGTCAGCTGGCATTGTTACGTACCGGTTATCCGCTGGTGATGTTTAATCCCAATGGACGAACCATGACCATGTATGTCGGTATGGAAGGCGATTCGCGTATCCTGCGCATGGGTCCGGTGGAGTTACTGGATCTTTACCCATTCCGGCTGTTGGCTACCATCGGCCTGTTCATGCTGGTATCGATGAGTATTGCCATATATGTCCTGGTGCGAGGGCTGGAGCGACGGTTGCGCAAGATGGAGGAGGCAGCCACCCAAATATCCCGGGGTAATCTGGATGTCCGGGTCAACATGCATGGCTCTGATTCCATTGGTCAGCTCGCATTGGCCTTTAATGGCATGGCCAGTCATATCCAGCGGTTACTGAGTATTCAGAAGGAAATGATTCGTGGCGTGTCCCATGAGTTACGCACCCCGGTGGCGCGACTCCGTTTTGCCCTGGAAATGGTGGCTGATGCGGAAACACCGTCTGAGCGGGAGCAGTACATCAACGGGATGGATCACGACATCGAAGAGCTGGACAAGCTCGTTGATGAGATTCTGACCTATGCCAATCTGGAGCAGGGAACGCCGGTCATTCGCTATGAACGGGCTGATGTTGATCATATTGTGGCCCAGGTGGTTGAAGAGCATCGTCGTCTGCAAACCCGAATCACTATCGAACATGTGCCGTGCAAGGCGCTGGAGCACCGTCGTCGGATTGATGTGGATAAACGCTATATTCACCGGGCAATCCAGAATCTGGTCGGTAACGCCTGCCGCTATGCGGAATCGACGATCAGGGTGAGTTTCAGTGTCAGCCATGACAGCTGTCGGGTGGATGTTGAAGATGATGGTCCCGGCATTCCTGAGGAGCAGCGCGACCGGGTGTTCACTGCATTTGCGCGGCTGGATGACAGCCGCACCCGCGCCTCAGGCGGCTATGGGCTGGGATTATCGATAGTGCGTCGCATCATGAACTGGCATAACGGCCAGGCCATGGTAGGCAAAAGTGAGACGCTGGGTGGCGCGCAATTCAGTCTGGTCTGGCCCCGGCGTCAAGGGAGTCGATGAAGCGTACAAACAATTCCGCTTGTGAGGTGACGCCCAGTTTGAAATAAATGTTTTTCCGATGAATCTTCACCGTGCCGGCGCTGATGTTCAGTTCTGAGGCGACGGAGGCGGTGGAGTGTCCTTTCAACAGCAGGCGGACGATTTGCTGTTCGCGCTGGGTCAGCTGATCTTGCCCGAAGCCTGAGAATGCCTGCTCAACCATTGAGCCGGGAATCTTTTCGGTGCACGGCGATGCATCGTTTGCCTTATGATGGTGCCAGACACTGATCAGGGTCTGGTTCACGAGGGCCTGCAATTGTGCCAGTTTTTCCAGATCCCGTTCGCAGAATGTACCGCTGTCGTGTTTTCGCATCAGTGAGAGGACGGCCATTGCTGTCCCCGATACAGGACAGAAGTAGCCGATCTCTTCCGCCAGGCCGGTGCGTTTGTAATAGGACAGGTAATATTCGCTGAGATAGAAGTGGTCCGGGGCTAATTGACGCATGCGGTACCAGCCTTCACTGGTGCGGTCGACACAGGCCTGGTAAAAGGGATCCAGCAGGTAAGGGCCTGCCTGATAATCACCAACATAGATGTTGCGCTGCCCTTCCGGAAAGGAGTCGTACAGGTCGATAGGCGGCGTATTCTGTTCATAGACAAAGACCACGCAGTCATCAAAATGTGTGATGGTGGTCAAAATATTGCACAGTTTTTCCAGTCGCTGACGGTCGGGACGTGCTGTGATCAGTCCCGCGGTCAGTTCGTTCCACGCCTGGGAACCGATGTCCATACTAACGGCATTCATGGCATTGTTTTTTATTTATTCGCTTAAAACTACCGGTATTTTAAGCGTGGTGTAAAGTCTGAAAGCAGAATGCGTACCATATTCCAACAGGATGTTACGTTCGCCTGGTACGATACCGGTCACAGATTTTCATTGAGTTAATACAATATATCCCCAGAGGGATATGTACAGAAAAAAAAACACCTGCGTACGATGACAGTGTTTTCAAGGATGTGAATGGAGACTGTTATGGTGCCAGGTAGTGACCCGCAAGCCGATGTGGAATTTCGTGCTGTCAGCAAGCGCTTTGGGCAGGTGGTTGCGGCCAGTGATCTCATTTTTTCGGTCAGAAAAGGTTCGTTTCACGCCTTTCTCGGGGCGTCGGGTTGTGGCAAGACAACCACGCTGAGGATGGTGGCGGGCTTTGAGCAACCGACCAGTGGCGACATTCTCCTGGCGGGGCAGTCGGTGACTGGCGTACCGGCCTACCGTCGTTCTGTGAACATGGTCTTCCAGCACTACGCACTCTTTCCCCACCTGAATGTCAGCCAGAATGTCGCCTATGGGTTGCGCTATGCACGCCCCAGGCCTGACAGCCGTGACCAGGCGAAAAGGGTGGCTGAGGCACTGGATATGGTTCGCCTTGGAGAGTATGGCAATCGCCGTGTCTGGGAGCTGTCCGGTGGTCAGCAGCAGCGTGTAGCCCTGGCGCGGGCGCTGGTGAATCAACCCAAAGTCCTGTTGCTGGATGAACCCCTGGCGGCCCTGGATCGCAAGCTTCGCAAGGAGATGCAGACCGAATTGCTGCGGCTCCAGCGTGAAGTGGGCATCACCTTCATCATGGTGACCCATGATCAGGAAGAGGCGCTGTCCATGAGTGACCAGATCAGCATCATGCATGCCGGTCAGATCATTCAGACCGCATCCCCCCTGTCGCTTTATGAGTCGCCAGCCAACCGTTATGTGGCGGATTTTGTCGGTGAGTCCAACTTCTTTCAGGGGGAAACCCGTTCCGTCAGCAATGGTGAGCTTGAGCTTCAGACTGCCCAGGGGGTGACACTGCGCAGTCCGTTGACACCTGCCAGTGCCTACAGTGCAGAAAACCGTTATTGCATTGCCGTGAGGCCGGAAGCCATGTCGATTCTGCCATACCAGGCCCAGGCTTCCGGGCTGGATGTCACGGTGCCTGGTCAGATTGAGGATCGGATTTACCTGGGGGATAACACGGAATATCGCGTTAAAACCGATGTGCTGGGGAATGTATCCGTCAGAGTGCCTAAACACCGGATGGCTGAAGCGGCCGCTTTCCAGCGCGGGGACAAAGTGACCGTCGGTTGGCAGCAGCATATGGGGTTGGCCCTGGCCGAGGAATCCGTGGCGGCCTGAGAAGTTGATGTCGTTCTGTGCAGCCCAAAGCGCATAAAAAAACAATAAACAACAATAACAAGGAGTGGACTATGGACAGCATCGATCGCAAGAAATTCATGCGTGAATTGCGCAGTTACACCAATGGCTCCATCAGCCGGCGACAGTTCCTGGGGCGTACAGGGCTGGGGTTGGCAACCGCTGTCATGGCATCCAGCATGCCCGGGCTCATGGCCGGCCGGGCTTTCGCGTCGGACAAATCGATCGGTGACCGGGTCGTGCTGGCCACCTGGCCGAATTACCACGCCCAGGATAACTTCAATGCCTTTGCCAGGGCGAGCGGTGCCCGGGTGCATGTCAATGTGTTCGGATCCAACGAAGAGATGCTGGCGAAGCTGCAGGCAGGCGGTAGTGGCTGGGATGTTTTTGTACCCACCAATTACACCCTGAGTACCTATGTTGATCTTGATCTGATTGAACCACTGGACCTGAGCAAGTTGCCAAACTTTCGGCCGGGCGCGTATGAAAAGCGTTTCATGGAGCCGGGCATCATCGATGGCAAGGTGTATGCCGTGCCCAAGAACTGGGGAACCACCGGTTACGTCCTCAACAGCAAGAAAATCACCTCCAGCCCGAGTACCTGGAAGGAATTCTGGGATATCACCATGGGTAAGGGCTCCGGCCGCACGATTGTTCATGACTACCAGCTCACCACGATTGGTAATGCCCTGAAGTATTTTGGTTATTCCTTCAACTCGGTGGATCCCAATGAGCTGGCGCAGGCTGAGGAACTGTTGCTGAAGGCCAAGCCCCATCTGTTCGCGATTACCAGTGATTATCAGCCGGCCATGCGTAATGGGGATGCCTGGATGTCCATGTGCTGGACCGGCGATGCATCCCAGCTATCACGGGATATGCCGGAAATGCAGTATGTTCTGGGTACGGAGGGTGGTGAGCTCTGGAGTGATTTCTACGCCATCCCCAAAGGTGCCAAGCATCGGGATGCTGCGTATGCCCTGATCAATTACCTGCTGGATCCGTCGATCAATGCCCAGGAAGTATTGGCCCATGGTTATCCCAGCGGTGATCGGCGCACGGATGAGCTGTTGCCGGCGGAGATGCTGAATGACCCGATCATGTACCCGGCGGCTGAATTGCTGGATGCCCTGGAGTTTGGCGCAGCAGCCACGCTGACCCATCCGCTGCGGGCGGAGCTGATTGCCCGGTTCAAGTCAGCCTGATTGCCCTGTGATGTAACGTTGGCAGCCAGCTGGCTGCGACCTGCCTCCGAAAAGGGGGCAGTTTTTTTCACCTGCAAGGAATCCTGTTGATGTCCAGCACTGTTTTGCCTGGCCAGGAGTCGCTGCGACGGCGGATTACCGCGCTGCTCCTGTTGCCATCCACACTCTGGTTCTTATTGCTGCTGATCATGCCGCTGGTGGTGATCCTGGTCTACAGCCTGGGGGAACGTGCACCGGAAGGCGGCTATCAGGCCGCGCTGACCTTTGAGCACTACCTGAACCTGGATGCCCGGTTCAGTGCTTTCAAGAATACGCTGACCCTGGCGCCATTGGGTACGCTGCTTTGTTTGCTGGTGGCGTATCCCCTGGCCTATTTTCTTGCGCTGAAGGTCAAGGGCGCCCGTTCCCTGCTATTGACACTGGTGATCGTACCCTTCTGGACCAGCTTCCTGATCCGAACCTATGCCTGGATATTTATTCTTGGAGGAAAGGGGATTCCCGCGTTGCTGGAGATGGTGGGGATTGCCGATGTCCGGCTGATCAATACCCCGGTGGCCGTACTCATTGGCATTGTTTACGGCTATCTGCCGCTGATGGTGTTTCCCATTTATGTGAGCCTCGAAAAACTGGATAAACGGTTGCTGGAAGCGTCCAGTGATCTGGGGGGGAATCCGGTATCGACCTTTTTCCGCGTGACCCTGCCGTTGTCAGCACCGGGGATCATCACCGGTGCCATGCTGGTTTTTATCCTGCTGATGGGTGAGTTTTTGATACCGGCGATTTTGGGTGGTGGAAAGGTGTTTTTTGTCGGCAATGCCCTGGTGGATCTGTTCCTGCAATCCCGTAACTGGCCATTTGGTTCTGCCATTGCGGTGACACTCGTGACCATCATGCTGATCACCATTGCGTTTTACCTGCGCCTTACCGCCAAACACGGAGGTCGGCACAATGTGTCGGTAATGTGACCATGCTGAGACTGTATTCCGGGGCTCTGTACCTGTTTTTGTATACTCCGATTGCGTTGATCATTTTGTTCAGCTTTAACGCCGGGAGACATGCCACCTCCTTTACCTGCTGCTCTGCCGAGTGGTTTGCCCGGGCACTGGATAACCCCTTTATTACCGAAGCGTTGCTTAACAGTGCGGGGGTTGCCTTGGTTTCTGCGCTCATCGCCACGGTGTTTGGCACGTTGGCGGTCTTTGGGCTGGAGCGGGTCAAAGGGCCGCTCAGGGTCTTTTATGACGCACTGACGTACTGTGCGATTATCATCCCCGGCATCGTGATCGGTATTGCCACGCTGATCGCCCTGGTGACCACCTTTAATGCCGTGAATCCTGTGCTGGCCGCCGTATGGCCGACGGCCTGGGGCGAGGCGCCGAGCCTGAACATGGGCTTTGGTTCAGTGATTGCCGCCCATTCCCTGTTTACCATGGCGCTGGTGATTGTCATTGTCAGAACCCGGGTGCAGAGCCTGGACAAGGCATTGCTGGAAGCATCGGCGGATCTTTATGCGACACCGCTGCAGACATTCTTTTCCGTGACCCTGCCTCAGATTGCACCGGCGATCATTGCCGGCTTCCTCCTGGCATTCACCTTCAGCTTTGATGATTTCATCATCGCGTTTTTCCTGGCCGGCTCGGAAACCACCTTGCCGATTTACATTTTTTCATCCATCCGGCGCGGTGTGACACCTGAGATCAATGCCATCTCGACGCTGATTATAGTGTTTTCCCTGGCGATGCTGTTCACGGCCCGCTGGCTGGAAACCCGTCGACAGCCGACCGCCGCCTGATACCTGATAGAGGTGCCCCCGAGAATGGCGCCGTTACTGAGAAAAAAGGATTGACCATGCAGGACAAACTTTACATCAACGGGGAGTGGGTGACGCCCGACCTTGGGCAAACGTTCCCGGTCTTTGATCCGGCTTCCGAAGCACAGGTTCATGCCGCTCCTGCCGGCAGTGAGGAAGACATCAACCACGCGGTCAGTGCGGCACGTCAGGCCTTCGAAGGTTCCTGGCGGCAGACCACGGGAAAGGATCGCGCCGCTCTGCTGAGCGCCATGGCGGATGAGCTGGAGCATCGGCTGGAGGAACTGGCACGTCTTGAAGTGCTGGATAACGGCAAGCCTTTGCCGGAGGCGGTCTGGGATATTGAGGATACTGTGGGCGTATTCCGGTATTACGCGGAGCTGGCTGTGGGGCTGGATGATCAGCGCACGACAGAGGTCGCCTTACCGGACCCCCGTTTTCGCAGTGTGGTTCGTCGGGAACCGGTGGGGGTTGCCGGCCATATTATTCCCTGGAATTTCCCCCTGTTAATGGCAGCCTGGAAGGTGGCGCCTGCGATTGCAGCCGGTGCCACCATGGTGCTCAAACCCTCGGAATTGACACCGCTGACCGCTCTGGAGCTCGGCAAAGTTGCTGATGCCGTAGAGCTTCCGCCCGGAGTACTCAATATTGTCACGGGACTGGGAAAAACGGCGGGGGCTCCGCTCAGCCAGCATCCGGGTGTGGACAAGATTGCCTTTACCGGCAGTGTTCCGACCGGGGCCGGCATCATGTCGGCCTGCTCACGGAGTATCAAGAATGTCAGCCTTGAGCTGGGGGGGAAGTCTGCCTTCATCATCTATGACGATGCGGACATTGACGCTGCTGTGGAGTGGATACTCTTCGGCATATTCTGGAACCAGGGCGAGGTCTGCAGTGCTACGTCGCGGTTAATCATCCATGAAGCGATTGCAGACCGCGTCCATGATCGCCTGAAAGAAGAGGCCCGAAAGATCACCATTGGCCATGGTATGGACGAAGGCGTGTTGCTGGGGCCTCTGGTCAGTGTCGGACAGTATGAAAAAGTGCTCAATTATATCGAACACGGCAAGCGGTCGGGCCTGTCTTTGCTGACGGGAGGGCAGCGTCCGGAGCACCTGGAGAAAGGGTATTTCCTCGAACCCACCATCTTTACCGATGTCCCTGAAACCAGCTCACTCTGGCAGGAAGAGATTTTTGGGCCGGTGCTCTGTACACGCACGTTCCGGGATGAGCGGGAAGCCATTCGGTTAGCGAATAACACGCCTTATGGGCTGGCCGCTGCCGTCATGTCGCAGGATCCGGAGCGCTGTACCCGCACGGCCAATGCCCTGCGTGCCGGCATCGTCTGGGTTAACTGCTCACAGCCCACGTTTACGGAAGCCCCCTGGGGCGGCATGGGGCACAGTGGTATCGGCCGGGAACTGGGGCAGTGGGGGCTGAACAATTACCTGGAAACCAAGCAGATTACCGAGTACACCAGCCGCAAACCCTGGGGATGGTATCTCAAGTAAACCGCACAGACCCACGACGCTGCAGTGTGTTCGTCAGGAGGTGGCTGCGGAATAACCCATAAAAACAACTGAACAGGGAACAGGGGAAAAGCATGCCAAAAAGTCGCATGGCTATGTCGCCATTAACCAATATTCTTCGGCGTATACACCGGGCGCACCGGTTTTCCGATCAGTCCGGCATACCGCTGGATGAAGTGCTGGATCTCCAGAAAGACGCCCAGAAAAAGGCCGATGCTGAGCTGGAGTACCAGCGGGAACGGAGACGTTTTCTCAAGGCGGCGGGCCTGACGGGGCTGGCCATGGGAATGGGGTTGCCGACACTGGCGGCAGCGGCCCAGGGCGGTAACGGCGGAAACAACGGGGGTGACCGTGGCAAGGTCATCGTTATCGGTGCCGGTGCTGGGGGCCTGCGTACAGCACACCGGCTCAAACAGTATGGTGTCAGCAGTACGGTCTATGAAGCCAATACCCGTATTGGCGGACGCCTGTTCAGTACCCGCGGTTTTTTTGCGGACGACATTGTGGTTGAGCGCGGCGGAGAGTTGATTTCCACGGAACACAGTTATGTACGTAACCTTGTCCACCAGTTGAACCTGGAGCTTGAAGATGTGGGTGGTGGTGCGTCGGGCGGTGGTGAAGAGATTTTCTACCTGAATAACAGCCTCTATACCGAAGCCGAACTGGCCGAGGACTGGCGTGCGATTTTCCCCCTGTTCAAGGATGCCGAGAGCGCGGCGCCCTGGCAGCCCACCTACGATAACTTCAATGCGGAACATCAGCGCCTGGACTGGACGCCGGCGCCTCAATGGCTGGACGAGGCGGGGGTTGGCAGCAACAGTAAACTGGGTCAACTCCTGTTGGCCGATATTGTCAGCGAGTATGGTCCTTCGGCCGATGTGCAGCAGGCGCTGAACCTGATTTATCTACTGGCATGGAATTCCATCAACAGTCCGCAACCCCTGGCGGGGACCGATGAGCGCTTCCATATTGTGGGTTGAAACGACCGCCTGATTCACAGTATGGCGAATGAGTTGCCGGTGGACAGTCTCCGTACCAGCAAGGTGTTAACGGCGATCCGTGGGCCGGCGGAAGGCCCGTATACCTGTGTCTTCTCTGATGGGACGACAGACAAGTGCGACCACCTGGTGCTGGCGATTCCGTTTACCATCCTGCGTGATGTGGATATTGATCCACGGATCTGGAACAGCTTCCGTCCGCAGAAACAGATGGCGATCCGTGAAATGGTGCTGGGTGACAATGGCAAGCTGCACCTCGAGTTCAACAGTCATGCGTGGAAGCAGGAACGCATGATCAATGGGCATCTGGTGAAGGGGAATGGCCGGAGCTACTCGGGTCCTGAAAGTTATATCTCGATGTGGCAGGCGGATGTCCATAATCCCTCATCGCGGGGTGTCCTGTGTAATTACACCGGTGGGTACTGGGGACGTAACCTGACGGCATCGACACCCTTTAACATTGCCGACAAGAAAGATACCAACCGCTTGCTGGGCGAGCTTGAACACGTCTGGCCTGGATTGACAGAAACCTATACCGGCAAGGCGCTGGTCACCAAGTGGGTGGATAATCCCTGGTCCAAGGGGGCGTTCTCATCACCCACCCTGGGGCACCACACGACGTGGTGGGGTGCACAGTGGGAGCGGGAAAGTAATATCCACTTTGCCGGTGAACCCTGCTCCTATGAGTACTGGGGCTACATCAATGGTGCGATTGAGTCAGGTGAGAATGTGGCCAAGGTCATTGCTCAAACCTAAGGGAAAAAGTGTATGTGTCGTGTAGGGGCGGGTAATTGTAAAGATACAGATTGTTACCCTCAAAAGGTGGAGTTGTCCGTCCGTATTTGACATGATTGACAACGCAGCTTTGTCAGATTAGTCAAAGATGCAAGTGAGGTTGTAGTTGGAATTTTATTCCTGATTATTGTTCTTGTCTTAGGCTCACCGTTTGGTGGGTCTTTTTTTATCCGCTGATAGCGTCTGCCTCTGGCTGTGGTCTGCGAATCTGGGGCAGTGTCTTGAAGCAGGTTGCTTTGGCCGTTTTGAGAAAATCTGCCATGAACGGCATATCCCGCTGTTCTTCCCGAATGGCCGCGTAAAGCGTTGACCATAAGCCTTTCTCGCCCAGTTTCAGTGCCTTTATATATCCTTGTTCCAGGTATTCATGCATGGCCCAGTTAGGCAGTGCGCAGACGCCCCGGTTGCTGACCACGAGCTGAACCATCATGACGGTCAATTCCGTGAGGCGGATGTTGGCAGGTTCGGCATTCGCTGGATCCAGGAATTGCCGGAAGATAGCCAGACGCTGCCGTTCGACGGGGTAGGTGATCAGAACCTCCTGCGCCAGCTGTTCCGGACGTATGCAGGCTTGGCGTGCCAGGGGGTGGCGATTACTCACGGCCAGCAGCATTTCGTAGCGAAACAGAGGCTCGTAGTGGATGCCAGGTAATTCATCAGGGTCTGAGGTCACGACGAGATCAAGATCACCACGGGTTAGTGCTGGCAGTGGCGTGAAGTTAAAGCCGCTGGCCAGATCCAGTTCGACTTCCGGCCAGTGGTCACGGAATTTGTCCAGCGTCGGCATGAGCCATTGGTAACAACTGTGGCACTCAATCGCCATGTGCAGCCGGCCTGACTGGCCGCCTGCCAGCCGGGCAAGATCCCGTTCCGTATTCCGAACCGTGGGCAGAATATCATCCGCGAGTTGTAGTAGCCTGAGGCCTGCCGTGGTGAAGCGCAGCGGTCGGGTTTTGCGGATAAACAATGCCTGCCCGAGCCGTGCTTCCAGGTCCTTGATCTGGTGGGAGAGGGCTGACTGGGTCAGGTGTACCCGTTCGGCGGCTTCGACCAGGCTGCCGCATTCGCGCAGGGCTTCCAGGGTTTTGAGGTGACGGATTTCAAGCATGACTATTAGAAATTCTCATTGTTATGTTTAGAAATATGAGATTGATTCAATTTTAACCGGCTTCCAGAATACGACTCAACCGGTCAGGAGTGACCAGGTACACATAAAAACCAGAAATCGACAGACGAGCGTGGGAGTTACAGGAATGGCGATTGCACATGTGCCCGGTTTTGCCTGAACTGTCATAATATATATCACCATATATGTATTCAGGTCATGGTAATGTGCGCAAAAAACAGTCGAGTCTACAGCTATGTCCGCTTCAGTACACCTGAACAGGCTGCTGGACACAGCCTGCAGAGACAGATGGATTACGCCAGAAAGTATGCTGAAGAAAACGGATTGGTGCTGGATGAAACACTAACACTCAGGGATGAGGGACTATCTGCATATCATCAGCAGCATTTGAAAAATGGCGCACTTGGGATTTTCCTCAAAGCGGTAGACGAAGGTAAGGTCTTGCCAGGATCAGTCTTGATTCTGGAAGGTCTTGACCGGTTGAGTCGTTCAGAACCAATACAAAGCCAAGCGATACTTTCCCAGATTGTGAATGCTGGTATTACTGTCGTAACGGCCAGTGACAGTAAAATTTATAACAGGGAAAACCTCAGAAAGAATCCGATGGATCTGGTCTACAGTCTGTTGGTGATGATCCGGGCGCATGAAGAAAGTGCGACAAAGGCGTTACGCGTAAAACAATCCATTAAAGCGAAAATTAATCAATGGATAGATACAGGTAAGGGGCCAATAATCCATTTGGGTAGTGATCCATTCTGGCTATCTATGAATGAGCAGAAAAATGGGTTTGATTTAAGGCCTGAAATGGTTGATGTGGTTAAATTTATAGTTATGAAATATAAGAAAGGCTGTGGTGTACATAAAATAGCTAGTGAGTTGAATAAACGGTTTACCCACCATTGTAAGCATCATACAAAGAATTGTGTATGGAAAACTGAGTCGGTTAGAGATCTTATTAGGAATAGGTCGTTAATCGGCGAGAGGTACTTTAATCTGGATAATGAGAAGTACATTATCAAAGATTATTATCCATCCATAATTTCAGTAAGTGAATTTTTAGAGTTGCAACATTTTATCAATACAAGAGCAACGACTAAAGCACAATCTTCAATACCTTCATTTCTAACAGGTATGAGGCTGGCTTATTGTGGATATTGCGGAAGGAATATGATAGGGCAGAATTACATTAAGAAAATTGGTGAAAAAGGATTCTCTAATAATTGTTTTCGTAGAATTATGTGTTCACGTAATGCTGGAGGTGGCAAGTGTCGTTTTCACAATAAGTCAACAAGTATTGTTTGTGTTGAAAATGCCTTGTTAAGATATTGCGCAGATTTTTTGGATTTTAGCGTTATTGCTGGAGAGGTTGATGACAGGAAGGAATTGCAGCTAAAGGTAAGTCAGAACAGAATTGAGCAAGATGTAATTACCGAAAAACTGAATCGCATGGTTGATCAATTTTCTTTGATGGAAAAAGTTCCTGTCATATTTGTTAAGAAGGTCAATGACCTAGAACAGCAACAAGCTAGGCTAGCCGAGGAATATGAGAGCATGCAGGCTGAACTGTCAGTATCCAATACTAATAATCAGGACGTGGCGGAACGCTGGAAGCAAATATCAACCAAAGCTGAGGAACTGGACGAAGAAGCCAGGCTTGTGATCCGCCAGTTAATCAAGCGTACCTTTGCCCGAATTGACGTTTTCCTGTTTGGCTTTGATGGCAATGATGCAAACAAGCGTGTAGATCTGGTACTGCAATTTCATAATAAGGTCAGGCGCATTCTGGAAATTGATAAGAAAACAGGTGAGTTTTCTGTCAAGACAGATTTCAGAGATGAAGTGATCGGCGCTGGTGGTTGAGTACCTCTTACCGTAGCGAATGTGTTCTCCTAACGTCTGAATACCTGCAACCGGCCATAGCGCCGGTTTTTTTGCATCCGATTCTTGACTTCAGTACTGATCGTCTGCAGTGAGGCCTGCCGCGATTTTCCACAAGCCTATGCACCGAAACGGTGGATAACCGAGAACGCCTTTCAGGAGGCGCAAAGAAGCTGTCTGAGGCGTGATTGGTTGAAGATAGCAAAAGTTATAGGTTGAGGGGGGTACGTGGCTGAAATCGTCTTATTTTAAGTCTGAGGTGCAATCTACAATAAAAGTCCGGTCAGGTGTCGCAGTCTGACCGGACAAACTGATGCAAGAACATCGTTGGAACATTTAGCATGTGTGAGTCTAGCACTAAAGAGGAAGGCCTTTATCTGTGTGAGGCTATTCAAATTTTGAAGCTTATGGCCGATGAGAACTGCCATACTCTTCAAATTTTTAAATCCTGTCTACTGACAGCCATCAATCATTTTCGCGTCATATCCTATTGCTTGATTGTGGATTCCTGGCTTGAAGATGGTAGTGGTGAGTTTATCACGCTAAGTATCAGCGAAAGTGACCTGATTTCTCTGATCCACGACCAGTGTCTTGAACCAATTTCTGAAGCCTATCTGTTGCACCGTCTGCCAAACCCAGTTGTGGAGGAGGTTCTGAGGGAACAGTACAGGGCGCAGTCCAAAACGCCGGGGGAATTTCTACGAAAGGTCAGAGATCTCGACGAATACATTTCTTACCTGCAACAGTCAAAGCCATCACCCGTTAAACAAACAACACGGCAGTTAGCTGAATCTTTATTCGACCAGTTGCCTCATAAGCATGGTCGAGGTGCTGAAGCATTTGAATGTCTCTGCCAGCATCCAGATGTCGAAGTGATTATTGACGAAATTTGTGACGGTGATGACCGTCGTGTCCGCATTAAAGGGACGCAAGAACAGCCGGTCACTAAGAAAACTGTAGCCAACTGGTTCACTGAAAAAAACAAATCCTGAATTATCCGGGAATATTCCCGGAATATGCGGGAAAACCTACCTGCCACTCTTTCCCCTGACATGAAAAAACCGCACCGGTGGCGAGCCGGTACGGTTTTGGATCAATTGAATGTCTCAGCAGTTGCAACATGAGGATCAATCATGAAGCGGAAAGAGTATAGCGCCGATTCTGTCATTCTGATTACCAAGGCTGACACCGAATTCCCTTACACAATCCTGCCTAACGCGATGCTTCAGGATCACAGTCTGTCTTTAACAGCCAAAGGCCTGTTGTCGTTGTTGTTATCCTTGCCAACACATTGGCGGGTTCGTCGATCATGGTTGCGTGAGAAATGTACTGAAGGCAGGCGGCGAATCGACCAGGCATTGCGTGAGTTGCAGCAAGCCGGATTTATCCTGTGTGAACAGGAGAATCAGGCAGGTCGTTTTCGACCGGTGATTTACCGTGTTTATCCAGTTCCCCAAGGCGAACACCGCTGTACCGCTTCCGGTATAGCGGTAAATGAAAGCGAAATAGCTGGTAATGCCAGTGCTGGCGCAGGATGCAACAGAAATGGATATAACACCGACCGCTGTACCGCTTCCGGTATAGCGCTTCATCTATTAGAAAATAAACATTACATAGAAAATAAACAGTCATTTCCTGGCGAAAATGACCACATATCGAAAAAGCCAAAATCTGAAATTCCTTTTCAGGCAATTGTTGATCAGTACAACAGGATACTCGCACCGCTTGGTTGCCAGCGCTGCTTGAAGCTTAGTCAGAAGCGCATTGCAGCAATCAGAAGACGGTGGAAAGAGTCACCGGCACTGCAGTCAATTGACGCTTGGTCAAACTATTTCACCACCATTGCAACACATCCGAACCTGGCATGGCTACGAGGCAATAATGGTCGAGGGTGGGTTGCCAGTATTGATTACCTGATATCTGAACGAGGATTCCTGAAAGTCACCGAGCAGTCGCAATCGGAGGTAATTAACCATGTCTATCCGTCAGGCAGAGTTCAACACGACCGCGAATCAACTGCTGAAAAGTCCAGCCGGCAAATCAGGGAATACCTGGCAGAACAAGGAATCAGCGAGGATGAATTCGCTTACCACCTTGGTCTGGAAACGACTCACTGATATCTATGGTCAGCGGTTTGTCAGTCAGCATGGGCCGGTAGGCGGAGAAGGTTTCCGTACATGGTGCCGCGAACTGCGAGGATTGAGTAAAGCGGACATTGAACGCGGTCTGCATGAACTTGAGAAACGGGTTGAACAGGCATTTCGTAGTGGCATTACGGTGTTTCCACCTTCCGCGATTGAATACAAGGCGATCTGTCAACCAGCCAGTGTACCGGCGGCGCACAGGCCATACCGGCCAGCATTGCCTGAAACAGAGGAGGCGAGACAGGCAAGGATTAAAACCGGCCAACACTATATCAATGAACTGAAGGAAATATTGGCTCGCAATGAATGAACAAATCGAACCATTCTCTGCAATGGATGAGGCATCCATGCTGGAACTGCTTCATGTAAGTAACTATTCGGCTGATGGTCATGTCATCAACGAATTTTCATTAGGTAATGGCAACCCAGTGACGGTAAACCGCCTGTTCAAGGATCTGGTGAAGACCATCGCTAATAATCTGCTACCGCATGAGGTTTATGGCGATAAAGGTCTGAACCAGCCGGATTTTGGGTCGTTAAATCTGGATATTAAGGCCAACGACGAAGGTGTAGAGGTGATGCTGAACAAGAGGCCTGTCAAATTGGGTCTCGTGGATCAACAAGGCAATATCGTCCTGAACGACAGCCTCGTGATCTACCAAGAGGTTTTCAATGAGGCACTTTATCGCTGGAACAATGGGCCATGTAACAGTAGGAGAACGGCATGAACATAGAAGTTGATCGACAGAATCATAAAGTTCACCTGAGACACCAAGGCGAACCCGTCACTTTGGTACTGCTCAATCATAGAGGCAAGATTCTAAAGCATTGTAGCAGCGACAGCATCTACAGAAGTGTCGTCAAAAAGGCCATCAGTCAGTTGATGTGGAAGATCAGCAACCGCCGGATCGCCTGAGTAACCCGGGACTCTTATAGAGTCCCGAAACCTTATGGGGCATGGGGGACAACTGCTTTTCGGAGAAAACCATGCTTACCAATGACATCAAATACGACAAGACCCTCTATCCCCGCATTGCCGTCATACCTGAACTGGTACAGAAATACGTTCAGGACATCGACCACCTGCCGCCGATTGAGGTAGACCAGAATAACCGGATCATCGACGGCGTTCATCGCTGGATGGTGCACTGCAAGGATGGCCGGACTGAAATAGAAACCATCGTCACTCGGGTTACCAATGATGACGAGTTCCTAGAACTGGCAATCCATCGAAATGACAGCCACGGACAGCAACTGTCTCAGGATGATAAGCGGAAAATGGCAATCCACCTGTACAAGAACAAGGATGCCCGGGAACGCAAAGGCAACAAGGAGGTATTAAGCCGGATCTTATCAACCACAAAAAGAACCTTAGAACGGTGGGTTTCTGACATTGACTCTGCTGAAAATGAAAAAAGAGACAGTGAAATCAAGATATTATGGATGGGTTGCTATGACGAACAAACCATCGCAGACAAGGTTGGAGTTACACGCCAAAGGGTAAATCAGAAATTAGAAAACTTAGCAAATCTGAGACATTTGTCGCAAAATTGCAAACTTTCCGCCACCTATCAGGAGCCAGACTTTGAGATCCCGCTGTACAAAATCTGGAATGACGCCAGGTTGACCAGCAAGGTCGGCGCAGACCATTGAGTCATTACCTGCCAATTTCAATACAGTGGAACCAACAACCCGGTCATTGGAACCGGGAATTGGTGCCGTCATGTAGTCATTGCCACTCGGAGAAAGGAGGACAGGCCAATGAAGAAAACATGACGATATTGAAGACCACAAGTACCGGTACTTAATCAACAAACAGGGTATATCGGCCAATATGCCTTAAAGACCGACGTTAAACAGTGAGTGGTGCTGCCTTGTTTCGACAAGGCAGTCATATTTGCTGGGTTTGCCATAATTAACGGAACTTTTAGTCAATTATCAGTATTTGCAATGCCGTGGGAGCCCGGAGTCTCAGGTAACGCCAAAGGCCGATCACCTGGACCAAGATCGAAAGTCATTGAAACCTTGCGTAAACCGCTTGAGAAGAACGGTAAGGCCATTATCGCCAAAGTGGTAGATATGGCGCTGGAAGGCGATCCGCAGGCGATGAAGATCTGTTGTGACAAATTGCTTCCGAACCTGCGAGGTGCAGACCAGGTGGTTGTCGTTGACGGCATTACCGGTAATTCAAGTATTACCGAAAAGGCCGAGGCGATAGTCAATGCCACCGTGACAGGTAAGATTCCACCGGATCAGGCTACATCGCTTTTGTCGGCGTTGGCTAGTTGCTGCAGGATTATTGAGGCCGGTGAGTTATTGGCTCGCATAGAGGCACTGGAGGCACAACTGGGACAATGACCGGACTGAAACCAAGAGTTGACCTACTGGAGGCCGCAATCAACCCGCCGGAGAAAGTGAATGTTGCGGGTATAATGACCGCCGTTCACCACAAGGCTAACCGGCAGCACGATCTGAGACATGCAGGCAAGTGGACGGAACTGGAAAGTTATCTGATAGAGGATTTGCGCGAGACTTTGCAGGAGGCTCAACAGACACGCGACTGGTTCTTGCGGATAAGCAAAAGGCCAGAGTCAAAGAATACCAGGCATCAGAAATCAATAAGATCACTCACATTTGCCTGCTTGATAAGAATCCTTGATGAACTGACGAGTTGCCGCAGGCATGAGACGATGACAACAGAACGCAAACGATACGGTAACGATTACCTGGATCACCTGGACGCATTGGAAACGGATACAGTGCAATGGCAACTCATAGACGAAGCAACTGCAATTCTTGAGGATACAGACCTGTGACCGGGAAACTGTTATCAAGACTTCAGAAATTGGAAAGCCGTATCAGTCCGCCTGATGACCTTGCCGCCTTTCTGCAGGAAGGGATCGACCGGCGCTACCGGCAATGGTGCTTTCGCCGTGATGGTCGGTGGGACAAGCTGGAGGCGGATCTGCTGGAGCAATTGGCAGACCATGTGAGGTCGGCGCAGGCAAGCCTTGAATGGCTGGAGAACCATCCGAAAGCCAGCAAGGACAAGCGGAGGCTGATGGCGGTGTCATTCAGCCTGCTGGCGCAGCAACTGGCCATGGTAAAGGCCTGTCGTAGCCAGCAGGTAATGATTGCCACAGTGCAGCAACCGAAGCCGGAGCAGTGGCCGTCATTGATCCTGGAGGCGCTTGAACTTCTGTAACAGTCTGGTCAGCCTCGATAGCCGATCCGTTATCCGCTTTCTCCATGGTATCGAGCCAGTGGTATCAGAAGGCGGAGTGTTGCAGAGAGGCTTGAATCTTTCGCGGGGAATGATGTGCATTGTAGGGCCGATCCACCCACCATCCATGTCGCGTCGCATCTTGGCGTATCGGCGAATCTTGGGTGATAACAGCCGGAGTTCATCGGACATGTCCAAGCATCCATTCAAAGTGTTTTCCGGGTACTATAACCACTACCATGCGTAACCTGAACAACCGGATCAGCCGACTTGAAAGCAGCCTGCTGGATAGCAGGGAAGCGACCATTCAACGCTGGATCAATGAGGCGGAGGAAATATCCAAATGTCCTCACGACCAGTTACCGGAATGGTATGATCCACATCCTGATGACTGTCAGTGTCGCCTGTGTGTCGGAATAAGAGAAGCTGAGGAGTTGTTTAAAGACCATGACCAGCAATCCGCATGACCTTGATAAGCCGATCATGCCGCAACGGCCAAGGCCTGCCAGCTATCCATCAAGGTATGGATTGACTGACAAGCTTTGGGTTGTGGGACTACTTGTTATCGGATTGTTGATCTTGCCGGTGGTACTACCTATTCGACGATTCTGGAACTATTGTCGTTTGTTATTTGTTATATGGCTTAAGTAACTCATAAAGATCCTTGAGGAAGGGTTGCTCGTCTTCTGGATCAATATATTCACCTATGATGGTTTCTATTTTACTGGCCTTTCCATGATAACCTTCACTATTACCCGTTATATTTTGTAACATGAGTTCTATGGAATGGTCCGTGAAATTATGATCTTTATCACTCATATACCTTGCTCCTTGGCTGTCTTTACAATTAGTTAACCGCTATGGGAACGCGCGCACCTCGTTCAATCTGAAAGATCCCCTAGCGCATTGTCAGGCAGTGATGACCAGTCCCCATATAGAGCCGGCCATGTAAACCCGCCGGACTTCTCAGGCCATAGCAGTTGCTTCAGGTGAACATGAGCAGGCTTATGACAGACTCATGCCTACGCACGACAGGATTACACCCAGCCGTCCTGCCGTGGGAGCTGAAGCAGGTCAACTCTATCGTCTTACCAGGCAATAAACCAGTAGGTCGGTTCCAGGTATTGCTGGGTGATGACGCTGTACTCGCGACGAACTTCACCAACAACAGTATCGGCTTTCTTATAGCGGATCATTGCTGGAGACTGGCTTTTGTCTACCGCCAACCCGGAAAGACTTCCCAGTCTGATTTGAAATTCCGTCTCATCAATCTGTTCAAGCATATTTGTTGTCTATTCTGAAAACAGTAGGAACCAGATGGCAAATGGACATGCCAGCATACCTCATCAAACCGCTACAGCGAGACAATCCTGCCTGGGAACAGTGGCAACTTAATGTCACTGGCTTTCTGGCGCAAGGTGGCTACGTCGTCATCGCGGAAGACCCGGAAACGGCAAGGCATCAGGCCATAATTGACTTCAGCCATATACCACTGACGGACGCCAGCCTGGATGACCGGCAGCACCCGTTCCTCGATCCGGATCTGGCAGAGGTGGTTGAAATTACCGGCCATAGTGACCGGTGACTGACCAGTACCTCCTTCCGTAAGTCTTTCTACCATCGTCACAACACAACGGAACGCTTAAAATCGTTGATATTTGCCTGCTGGGGGAGTTATGGCTGAGGAATATTTCAAAAAGAATGAAGATGGACGGTGGGTGCTGGAAGGTGAGGATGCCATAGCGTTATGGCAGCAAGGAGCAGACGTATGGAACGCTGCGGTAGCCAAACATCCTAATGCGACTGTTGATTTTGAAAGCTTTGACTTCTACCACAAAAAAGGAAGTATATCTTTTGCAGGGTTCGACTTCCCAACAGGGACGGTTAGCTTCAGCCGTGCGTTCTTTGGTGATGTTAGCTTCCGATATGCGAATTTTGGTGACGGTGATGTTTTGTTCCATAAGACAGGTTTTTTACATGGAAATGTTGACTTCACTGGCGCAACCTTTGGTAGTGGTCAAGTTCATTTCCTAGGTGCCATATTTGTAATCGCTCGGGGAACACCATCTACCATCTATCGTTCTGATCCGGATACTGGAAGCCTGTCATTCATCCGGGAGGCTCCATGTCCGCAAAACGTGATTTCTGGTTTCAGCACATCAACGCCTGGCAAGTAAGTGATTTGAGTCAGGCTGAGTATGTCCGTCAGCATAATCTTTCTGCGAAATGCTTCGGTTATTACCGTCGTCGATATTTCCAGTCCCTGCCTGCTGAAATGGCAGAACCAAAGCGCACGTCCCTGCTGCCAGTCCAGATTGATAATGATTCGGAAACTCTGTCTGAGAATCAGGGCAGTATTTTTCTGACAACGCCTGGCGGGTATCGCATAACGCTGTCTTCAGGTTTTAACGCCGATGCATTGCAAAGGGTTATCCGAGTACTGGAGGCGGTATGATTGGAGACACCTCCCACCTCAACGTTTACCTTGCTCCCGGTGCCACGGATATGCGCAAGTCCATTGACGGTCTAGTGCTCTTGGTTAGTGAAACCCTCTGCCTTGATCCCTTCACCGAAAGCCTGTTCGTGTTCTGTAACCGGGGACAGGACAAGCTCAAGATTCTGCACTGGCAGACCAACGGTTTCTGGCTTTATTACCGACGGCTGGAGAAAGGCAGGTTCAACTGGCCGACACAGGGGCAGAATACAAAAGTCATAACTCTGAGCCGACGTGAACTGAACTGGCTGCTGGACGGCCTGCCCATTGACCAAAAGGCCGCACACCCCGTGCTCCGTTACCAGACCGCCGCCTGATCACCATTGCCATGACCTGCTGCAAGACAATGGTTTCCTGTTTTGCCGGATACTGT